>JAOUDT010000007.1 GCA_029859145.1 Dehalococcoidia bacterium | reverse complement strand
GGGGATTGGTTTGCCTCCATCGGGACTGAGGAAAGCAAAGGGACAGCGATGTTTACGCTGGCAGGCAAGGTAGCCAATTCAGGGTTGGCTGAAGTACCAATGGGGACTACGCTTCGAGAGCTTGTTTATGACATCGGTGGTGGAATTGCCAAAGATAAGCAGTTCAAAGCGGTACAGATAGGAGGACCCTCAGGTGGGTGCCTTCCCGAAAGCTTGCTGAACATCCCTATCGATTATGATTCCCTTCGAGAGGCTGGTTCGATGATGGGCTCAGGGGGAATGATTATCATGGATGAGGACAACTGCATGGTCGATGCTGCGAGGTTCTTTCTCGATTTCTCAACCAAGGAATCCTGTGGCAAGTGCACCGTATGTCGGTTAGGAACATTGCAGATGCTACGTATTCTTGAGGATATCACAGCTGGTCGGGGCAAAATAGAGAATATTGACCTTCTGTTGGCATTGGCTGAGGATGTCAAGATCGGTTCGCTTTGTGGCTTGGGAAGGACAGCTCCCAATCCTGTCCTCACAACCCTGCGTTACTTCCGAGAGGAATACGAGGCTCATATTGTGGAGAAGCGGTGCCCCGCCAGAGTATGTCCGGAACTCACTGTGTACTATATTCTTCCCGAGAAGTGTGACAGGGCCTGTGAGCACTGTATTTTAACCTGTCCCACGGAAGCAATCAAAGGGGAAAAAGGGGAAGTCAAAATGATAGACCAGGAAAAATGTTCTAAGTGTGGCACTTGCCTGGAAGTATGCCCTCCAGAGTATAATGCAGTGGTCAAACTATCGCCTGTCAGTTTGCTGCCTTCCTCGGATCTGTCCGGAGAGAGAGCAAAGAAATGACCAAAACGATTGCTGTCGCGGGAAAAGGTGGCACGGGAAAGACTACTATTGCTGCCCTGCTCGTCAAGTTTCTTTCTCAAAAGGGGTTGGTCCTGGCTGTGGACGCTGACCCCAGCAGCAATCTAAGCCAGGCGCTGGGGCTCTCGCTGGATGAGAGCAGAACTGTAGGTAGAATACGGGAAAAAATGGCTGAAGATGTCTCCAAGGATCGTCTAAGTCCTGACATCGGCAAGCCAGAATATCTGTACAGCAAGGTAGTGGAATCCCTTATCGAGTCCAAAGGTTTTGACCTTCTGACCATGGGACGTCCGGAGGGGCCAGGGTGTTATTGTGCTTCTAACGAATTCTTGCGTGCTTGCCTGGACAAGCTGGTGAAAGACTACAAATATGAATATGTGGTCATGGACTGTGAGGCAGGCATGGAACACATCAGCCGCCAAACGACCAGGGACGTGGATGTCTTGCTCATCATGTCAGACCCAACAATGAAGGGCGTGACTACAGCGGCTCGAATGAAGAAGCTCATTGGGGAGATGAGATCGAGTGTGGGCAGAGTTGGGCTTGTCATCAATCGTGTCAGAGAAGAATTGTCGCCGGAGATAAAAAGGGTAATTGGTGAGTCGGGCCTTCAAATAATTGCTACTATTCCAGAAGATCCCGACATGGCTGGTCTGGAAATGAAAGGCAGGCCTGTAACTGAACTGCGTGAAGGGTCGCCCCTTCAGACAAAAGCCAAGGAGATAACTGAAGGCTTGCGTTTATGATGGAGAGAATATCCTCCTGAGGGATGGTGCTCGAAAATAAGTTGAAAGGCAGGTGAGGACCTATGGCTACAAAAGAATACCCGGCGATATGGTTGCAGGCCGCCGGATGTACAGGCTGCTCAGTCTCTCTTCTCAACGTCATAAACCCTTCTATCAAAAACCTCTTGGTTGATGAAGTACTGCCGGGCAGTCATATAAATCTAAGGTTTCATGCCACTGTCATGGCAGGGGCGGGAGCACCTGCTATCCAAGTTATGGCGGATACCTCGCGGCAGAAGAAGGGGGGTTACATCCTGATCGTGGAGGGAGCTATCCCCACCGCTGAGGATGGCATCTATGGGGTGATTGGGGAAAAGGACGGCAAGCCAATGACCATGCAATCGTGGGTGGAAACACTGGCGAAGGATGCGCTGGCCGTCGTTGCTCTGGGTAGCTGTGCTGCCTTTGGAGGGATTCCGGCTGCTCATCCTAACCCTACTCAATGTCGCAGCGTCGCTGACGTACTTCAAGCCAAAGGCATCAATACTCCGTTGGTGAACGTTCCCGGTTGTCCACCACATCCCGACTGGTTTGTAGGTACAGTGGCAAACGTCCTGCTTTCTGGTCTGCCGAAGCCGGAGGATTTAGACGAATATAGGCGTCCAAAGGCTTTCTATGGGCAGACAATTCACGAGAACTGTCCGCGCCGGGCGTACTATGATGAGAATAAGTTTGCCAAAAAGTTTGGCGACCTGGGGTGCAACTATGAATTAGGATGCAGGGGACCCATAACCCATGCTGATTGTCCTGTGAGATTGTGGAACAGCAAAGTCAATTGGTGTGTAGGTTGCGGTGCCACTTGCATTGGCTGCACCGAGCCCGGTTTCTTCGACATAGCCCCGCTTTATGAAAAAACTAGCGAAGCTGCTTTGCCAGAGGAGGTTTGAATTAATGGGCAAGATTGTTATTGATCCAGTCAGTCGTATTGAGGGACACCTTAAAGTCGAGGCAGTCGTCGATGGCGGCAGGGTAAAGGAGGCCAAGTGTTCGGGGATGCTGTTTCGCGGTTTGGAGCTGATCATGAGGGGGAGGGATCCCCGTGATGCTCAGCGGATAGCCCAACGCATCTGCGGAGTCTGCCCGACAAGTCATTCTACTGCTGCCACTTTGAACCTGGATAGTGCCTTCGGTATCGCCGACAAAATCCCTGACAACGGCAGAATCATCCGCAATCTAATTCTGGGGGCAGCCCATATCGCTGACCACATCCTGCATTTTTATCATCTGGTGGCTCTTGATTACGTAGATGTGGCTAGGTTGGCCAAGTATAAGGGCAGCAATCCTGCGTTAAATTCCATAAAAAGCTTTATTGGGCGAGGGGAATTGGGACCTTTTGTACCTCGCTATGAAGGTGATTATCGTCTGCCTGACGAGGCTAATGAACAGGCAGTAGCACACTATGTCGCAGCATTTGACATGCGCCGTAAGGGGCAGGAGATGCTTGCTATTTTCGGTGGGAAAATGCCTCACAACATGGGCATAATGCCCGGCGGAGTTACCTCGGTACCGACGGTCGATAATATGACATCCTTCCTGTGGAGATTGAAGGAACTGCAGGACTTTATTGACAACGTTTATCTTCCTGATGTGCTGGCGGTGGCCCGCGTTTACTCGGATTACTGTGAGATTGGTCGTGGCTGTGGAAATTTGCTTGTTTACGGTTCTTACGAACTGGATGGAAAAGAAGCCGACCTGACTAAGAGAAACAGATTTTTTAAGCCTGGGACGACGTCTACCGATCTCAAGTTGAGTGAATTCGATCCAGCTAAGATCACTGAAGAAGTAAAGCATTCCTGGTATGCTGATTCTATCAGCGGCAGGCATCCATCTCAGGGAGACGTTATTCTTGATAAGGAAAAGAAGGACGCTTATTCTTGGTTGAAATCTCCTCGTTATGGTAAGAAGGTTTTTGAAGTTGGACCGCTGGCTCGAATAATGGTCAACTATGTCGGTGACAATCCCGGAGTCAAGAGCCTGGTTGACTCTACTTTGTCCCATGCAAATCTAAAACCGCAAGCTATGTTTTCTGTCATGGGGCGTAACCTGGCTCGAGCTTTGGAGACTAAGCTCATAGCGGATGCCATGGTTGATTGGATTTTGCAGCTTAAGCCAGGTGAACCAGCTTACATAAGCTATAAACTTCCCGAGGAATCTACTGGAATGGGGCTGCTGGATGCTGCCAGGGGGGCCCTGGGACATTGGATAGAAATAAAGGAAGGCAAGATTGCCAATTATCAGGTCATTACCCCTTCTACGTGGAATATTTCTCCCAGGGATGACAAGAATCAACCTGGACCTTTGGAGCAGGCCATCACGGGAACCAAGATAAAGGATGAGGCTAATCCCTTTGAGATAGTCCGCATTGTGAGGTCCTTCGATCCTTGTCTCGCCTGTTCCATACATTTGCTCAGTGCCAAAGGAAATGACTTGGGAAGATTTGTGGTCTGTTAGTACAGATTGAGAGGGTAATTCAGGAATGGCAAAATTTGTTGTGGGGATAGGTAATGTCTTGCTGAAAGACGAGGGAATTGGTTGTCATGTGGTGCGTGCTCTGGAGGAAGTCAATCTCTCGGATGTAGAAGTAATAGATGGAGGGACGTGCTTGGATGTATTGCAGCTTTCTAGGAATGCTGACAAACTAATCATAGTGGATGCTGTTAAGGGTGGGGGAATGCCTGGGCAAATTTACCGTTTTCATATTGAGGATGTGACTCTGGAGAAAAAGGCACTCCTGTCCCTTCACGATATGAGCTTGGTGGACACCTTAAAGTTGATGCAGCTCTGGCACAACATAGACGAGGCTGTCATTATCGGGGTCGAACCTAAGGACATCGACTGGGGGCTAGAGTTATCGCCAGAGCTTCGGGAGAAGATACCCCAGATAACAGATGCCATATTGGCGGAGCTCAATAATAAGAGTCCTAAAGGAGAAATGAAATGTTGATTTCAGAGCAGAAACCACTTGAGGAAATCCTGAGTTATCTGGATGGGGATAAGAATATATTTCTCATTGGCTGTAAAGGCTGTGCTGAGGGGTGGGGCAGCGGTGGAGAGAAACAGGTATCAGAGATGAAGAACACTTTGCGGGAAAAGGGTAAGGCTGTCACTGGTTCTGTGGTTGTGGACATGCTGTGTGATAGCGCATTAACCAGGTTGAAGCTCAGAGCTCATAAGAAGGAAGTTGCTGCTGCCGATTCTATCCTGGTTCTGACGGACGGGGCTGGGGTGCAGACTGTGGCAGAAGTGGTGGATAAGGTGGTGCATCCCGGCTGCAATACTTTGTCCTCGGGTGGCGGCCACGCCGAGTGGAAGGAGGCGGAGCGCTGTCTTGAGTGTGGAGACTGTGTACTGGAGTTTACTGGAGGCATCTGTCCCATTGCGCGATGTTCCAAACATTTGCTTAATGGTCCCTGTGGCGGGTCACAAGGTGGTAAATGTGAAGTTGACGCAAGTATACCTTGCGTCTGGCAGCAGATTGTCGATCGTCTTGCCAAACTAGGACAACTTGATAAATTGGAGAGGGTTGTGACAGCGAAGAATTGGAGCGTGAGTCTTATATCAGGGCCACCGGTGAAGAGGTTTCCTTAGATGTGACTGTGAGCAAGACAAATGGAGGCGCAATGAAGACGAAAAGTAATTTGGAACGAGTGTTGGAATCCAGAATCTTTGCTGTGACAGGTGAATTGGGTCCGCCGCAGAGCGCCGATTCTGAGGTGATACGGAGGAAGGCGAAGATACTCAAAGGTCATGTAGATGCCTGTAATGTTACCGATGGTCAGACCGCAGTGGTGCGCATGGCATCATGGGCAGCCTGTCTTATAGCCAAGGAAGAAGGTCTAGACCCTATTGTCCAGATGACCTGCCGCGATCGGAATCGCATTGCGCTTCAGATGGATGTTTTGGGTATAGCAGCATTGGGTATGAATAATATGTTGTGTCTCACAGGAGACCATCAAAAATTCGGTAATCATCCTACTGCCAAGGGCGTTTATGACCTGGATTCTATTCAGCTGGTTAAGATGGTGAAGGGGATGCGGGACGAAAAGAGATTCCAGTGTGGCGAAGAGATGGCGGTCGAGCCCCGACTGTTCATCGGGGCTGCCGAGAATCCTTTTGCTGACCCGTTTGAGTTCCGGGCAGCACGTCTTGCCAAGAAAGCGGCGGCAGGAGCAGATTTCATACAGACACAGATTGTTTACAATGTGGATAAGTTTGCTGAATGGATGAAAATGGTGAGGGACATAGGATTACATGACAGGGTAGGGATACTTGCTGGTGTCGCCCCTGTAAAGTCAGTGGGTGCGGCAAAGTATATGAAGGCCAGAGTCCCTGGAATGGATGTGCCCGATAGCGTTGTTAGCCGGCTTCAAGGAGTGCCGAAGGATCAAGTGTCCAAAGAAGGCATCAAGCTTTGCATCGATATTATCAATCAAGTGCGTGAAATTGAAGGTGTGGCAGGTATCCATATTATGGCTATTGAGTGGGAAGAAGCGGTTCCTGAAATAGTAGAGGCAGCAGGTCTCTTGCCTCGCCCCAAGTTGGTCACATAGTGGTGGCCTTTGGGATCGAGATAAGGCAAGAAGCAGCGTTAAGTCAGTAACAAGAGACTTTTGAGAGACGCAACTCTCGCGGGGTAGGGGTAGATCCGGCCTGCTAAGCGTGGTACATCCTCTGCACACCGAAGTGTCTCACCCGCAAGTAGAAACCTTCAGAATTGAAGCTGCCATCGTGTATGTTATAATGAACGTGGGCTTGGCTGTCGCACAGGCCGATTACCACAGAGGACACGATCCAGACTAACTACGAATGGAGGTCAAGAAATGTACAAGAAGATATTGGTTCCGTTGGACGGCTCTAAGTTAGCGGAATGTGCGCTTCCTCATGTAGAAGAGTTGGCTAGAGGCTGTGGCACAGAAGAGGTTATCTTGGTTAGTGTTACTGAGCGCGTTCCAGGCTACAGAGCATTTGAGGATCCTAGTCAGCCGTCCGGTCAGCGACTCGTACCAGAGGCAGCGGGCAAGAAAGAGAAGCCGGCAGAGAGATATCTTGGACGTATAGCTAAGGCAATGAAAGGCAAAGGGATCAAGGTAGATACGGAGGTGCTTCTTGGTGATCCTGCCGAGGAGATTGTTAGCTATGCAAAATACCCTGGCTGCGACATTATTGTTATGTCCAGCCACGGTCGCTCAGGGCCTAGTAGATGGGCCTACGGCAGCGTTGCCGACAAGGTTTTCAGGGCCAGTTGTGTTCCTGTATTAATGGTTAGGGCGCCCGGGTGCATACCGGGCATTTAGGCCGGTAGAGTGGAAGTTCGCCGTTCTTCCTCAAATAGCCCTTGGGAACGGGGTTTTGACGTTTCTTACAAATTTGCCTGCGAGAAGTTAGCCGCAATTAGCGATATACGGGAACAGTGCCGCAGAAGCGGTGCGCGCTGCATGGGACGCAACGAGATAGTCGTTGACTATCTAAACCAGCCGTATCACATAGTGCTTCCTGAATGCAGAATTTTGCTGGAAAATAACGACAGAGAGATTCCCTTGAGGGACAAAATCCTGATACTCCATTATTTCACTGGCGCAAAGGGTACGCCGGCTACCGGCAAATCAATAGCGTACAAACAGCTGCAGGGAGGCGCTAGCTATTTCCCGGCATTCTCCCAGAGAGCGATAGGCCCTTTAGTAAAGAATTTTGGCAACAGCCCCGAACTACTGAGAAGGGCAGCGGCAAAGTTGGGAGGCCGTGAGGCAAACTACGGAGACGTATCGGTGACCATCGATGCTTTCGATCATGTGCCCATAACGTTCGTGTTATGGAAAGGTGATGAAGAGGTTGCCTCCAATGGGAATATACTGTTCGATGCCAATATCTCTGACTATCTTGCCACTGAGGACGTGACTGTGCTTTGTGAGACCATCATCTGGAAGCTAGTCAGGGATATTCCGGCTTGTTAGCAGTTTTGGACACGAAGAACAGGGTGACGCGCATAACAGAGAGAGCTTAGAAAAGGAGCAGGCAATGGCTGAAGAAAGCATCATCACATTCAATATAGATGGTAAGGATGTGCGGGCGGAACAAGGGCGAACGATACTGGAGGCTGCCAGAGATACAGGAATTTATATTCCCAGCCTCTGCTACTATCCTGGTCTGAGACCACTACCACAGATAATTCCTGATGAGGCTTGCCAGCTTTGTATGGTGGAGGCAAATGGCAACATTGTTCTCTCCTGTATCACTCCTGTCTCCGAGGGAATGGTAGTTGGTACAAAGACGCCAAAGCTACAAGAGCTTCGGCAGAATAAATTGCTTGCCATTTTAGCCAGACAGCCCGCGGATATCTGCCTCGAGAGCAAAGAATGCGAGCTTCAGAAGGCTATCGACTACGTCGGTTTGAGCGGGGTACCCGTCCACGTATCCAGGTCTTTGCCTCTGCTAGAAGATAACCCGTTCTTCGTTCGGGATTCTAGTTTCTGCATTTTGTGTAATCGCTGTCTTCGGGTCTGTGATGACATAAGGGGCAATGGCGTAATCGAGATTGCCTTTCCCTGTTACAAGGCCTGTCCCGCTGGTATAGATGTTCCTCGTTATCTTCGTCTTATTGCCAGGGGGAGACCAAGCGCGGCCCTGGCAGTAATAAGGGAGAGGGTTCCCTTTCCCGCCGTACTGGGTAGAGTATGTGCTGCCCCGTGTCAAGAGGAATGCCGACGTGGCCTAGATGTTGATAAAGCGTTACACATCAGAAGGCTGAAGCGCTTTGCGGCTGATCATGGCGATGAGAGCTGGAAAAAACAGAGGAAGTCTCTTGCCTCAACCGGCAAAAGCGTGGCCATAGTGGGAGCAGGGCCAGCCGGGCTTACCTGTGCGTACTATCTGGCCAAGCTGGGACACAAAGTGACCATCTTTGAAACTCTCCCTGAGCCAGGAGGGATGATGAGGGTAGGAATCCCTGAATATCGCCTTCCTAGAGATATACTTCGCAGTGAAATTCGAGAGATTGAGAAAATGGGCGTGGAAATCAGACTGAACAGCCGGGTTGAGTCCTTGGATTCTCTTTTTAAACAAGGATACCAGGCAGTATTTCTTGCCATCGGTGCTCACAAGGAAATGAAGCTAGGAGTTGGGGGAGAAGACTTGTCTGGAGTAATTGGATGTGTGGAATTTCTTCGCCGGTTTAATCTCGGAGAAGAAGTGAGAGTGGGAAACAGAGTGGGCGTGATTGGTGGAGGAAACGTTGCCATAGATTCTGCGCGTGCTGCTTTACGGCTTGGTGCAAAAAGGGTGACCATCTTTTACCGGAGAACGAAGAGCGAAATGCCAGCACAATCAGAAGAGGTAGAACAAGCGTTGGAGGAAGGAGTGGAAATCATCTTTCTCGTGGCTCCTTCCAAGATTTTCAAAGATGATGGTAACCTGAAACTGGAGCTAATCCGTATGGAGCTAGGAGAGCCAGATTCGAGTGGCAGGCGCCGTCCCATTCCTATCAAGGGGAGCGAGTTCGTTGCTGAGCTTGATACTTTGGTTGCTGCCATCGGCGAGCAACCGGATGTTCCTGCTGGCTTTCAGGTGGAGGTGGGACGGGGAAACATAGTGAAGGCCAATAAAGACCTAAGTACGAGTAGAGAGGGCGTATTCGCCGGGGGCGATTGTGAGAGTGGTCCAGCTCTAGTTATCAATGCAATTGCTGCGGGAAGGAAAGCGGCACAGTCGATTGATATGTATCTTGGGGGCAGGGGAGATATTACTGAGCATCTTGTCTCTGCTGAGGAAGCTATGGCATGGTCGGACGACATACCTACAGGAGAGAAGTTAGCTACTACTTGTTATCTTGCGCCGCAGACACGCGTTGATAGTCTTGCCGAAGTGGAGCAGGGAATGGATTGGGATACGGCAGTCGCTGAGGCACAACGCTGTCTCCAGTGTCACGCTATTGCTGCTCTGGGAGGGCAGACGCTTCGCGACGCTGGCTGTAGATTTTGTGGTGCCTGCGTGGATTCATGCCCCACATGTGCCCTCGCCGATGTGGCTACCCGTGGGCTGGGGGAGCCCGATCGTGTAGTTACCACAATCTGTCCCTATTGCGGTGTTGGGTGTCAGCTCAAGCTTGCAGTGAGGGACGAAAGGATTGTGTCTTCCAAACCTGATCCGGATGGTCCAGCCAATCGTGGGCAGGCATGTGTCAAAGGACGGTACGGCATCGCCGAGTTTGTCCATCATCCTGAGAGGCTGACTGCTCCCCTCATAAGAAAGAATAGACAGCTGAAACAGGCATCCTGGGATGAAGCTCTGGTACTAGTGGCCAAGAAATTGCGGGAATATGCTCCCGATGAGATAGGCTTCATCGCCTCAGCTAAGTGCACCAACGAAGAGAACTATGTCATGCAGAAATTCGCCCGAGCAGTGCTAGGTACCAACAATGTTGACCATTGTGCCCGTTTATGCCATGCCCCTACTGTGGCTGGTCTGGTGCAAAGCTTCGGCAGCGGGGCGATGACCAACTCGATTACCGAGATTGGCAATGCCGCTTGCATACTGGCTATCGGCACTAACACTACAGAAAATCATCCTGTGATCGGGCTTGAAATGATAAGGGCAGCAAAGAACAAGGGCAAACTCATCGTAGTAAACCCCAAGGAGATCGAGTTGTGTCGCTTTGCCGACCTCTGGCTACAGCATAGTCCCGGTACGGATGTCGCTTTGCTCATGGGGGGAATGATGCGGGTCATAGTGGATGAAGAGCTATTTGACAGGGCCTTTATCGAGGGACGATGTGAGAACTTTGATGAGTTTAGGGAATCACTAAAAGATTTTGACCTTGATTTTGTGGAGCAGGTCACCAGGGTGCCAAAAGACAAGATAGTAGAAGCTGCTCGTATGTTTGCCACTAACAGTCCTGCCACGATCATCTATGCCATGGGCATTACTCAGCATGCGCATGGCACTGACAATGTACTGGCTACTGCCAACCTGGCAATGCTGACCGGGAACATAGGCAAGCCCTCGACAGGGGTCAATCCACTCAGGGGCCAGAATAATGTGCAAGGTGCTTGTGATATGGGTGCCCTGCCCAATGTCTATCCTGGCTATCAGGCAGTAAGTGATCGGGCCATCCGGGAGAAGTTTGAGACTGCTTGGGGATGTTCGTTGCCGCCCACGCTTAAAGAGAAGTTCGGGATTGCCTGGTCATGTTCATTGCCGTCGTCTCCAGGGCTCACTCTGGTTGAGATGCTCGAGGCTGCCCATCGCAAAGATATAAAGGCCCTGTATCTAGTTGGGGAGAACCCGGCATTAAGTGACGCCGATGCCCAGCATGCTCGAGAGGCGTTGGGGCGACTCGAATTCTTAGTTGTGCAGGATATATTCCTTTCCGAGACAGCGAAGTATGCCCATGTCGTCTTGCCTGCAGCGAGTTTTGCAGAAAAGGACGGCACCTTCACTAATACTGAACGTCGGGTGCAGCGGGTAAGAAAGGCTGTCGAGCCCCCTGGCGATTCTAAAGCTGACTGGTGGATTATTTGTCAGGTAGCCCAGAAATTAGAGGCCAGAGGCTTTGACTACAATCATCCATCCGACATAATGGAAGAAATTCGTAGGCTTACTCCGAGCTATGGTGGCATAGGCTATGAGAGGTTGGAAAGTGGAGGACTTCAATGGCCTTGTCCCTTCGACGACCATCCAGGCACGTCAATACTACACGCGAATACTTGTGTCAGAGGGAAAGGCCGATTTATCCCGCTAAAATATATTCCCCCGAGGGAAATGCCCGACGCCGACTATCCCTTGATTCTCACAACGGGGCGCAGCCTGTATCACTTCCACACCGGGACGATGACGCGCAAGGTATCGGGGCTTAACGTCATAGAGCCTGAGGGTGTGGTGGAGGTCAGTCCTCAGGATGCTTCACAGCTCGGTATAGCTCAGGGTGACAAGGTCAAGGTCAGTTCACGGCGAGGGGAAGTCATCACTAAGGCCAAAGTAACCCAGACACTACCCCTAGGAGTGGTTTTTATGAATTTCCATTTTGCCGAGAGTGCTGCGAATATCCTCACCAATCCCGAGTTCGACCCGGTAGCCAAAATTCCTGAGTTCAAGGTGGCAGCAGTAAAGGTGGAAAAGATCTGACCACGTTAGTGGAAATGATGCCGCTGTGAGCTGAAACTCAGGCTATTTGTGTTCCGCAACCCTGAGCGTGTCGCCCTTTGTCATTCTGCGCCGAACGCGAAGAGCTTGGAAACAAGCCAGACTTTGTGCAGAGCATCACCCCGGTATAGGCAAAGGCCGGAAAGAATAGGCAACAAAAATATTGGCATCGACGAAAAGGTCGCAGTCTTCTTGGTCTGCTCTAACTACCGCTGCTCCCAGCATGAAGCTTTGTCGGCACTGTGACCACTATCGTGGTCCCCTTTCCTTCCTGAGAACTGACGTCAAGTTTTCCCCCGATTAGTTGGACTCGTTCGGCCATGCCGGTGAGTCCCAACTTACCTTGGGTGGCAAATTCGCTTAACTGCCGAGGAAGCTTCAGGCCCTTGCCGTTGTCGCTGATCGTCATCCTGATTTCATCACCTTGGCACTCCACCGTAATGCTCGCTTCAGAGGCTCCAGAATGTCGATGAATATTACTTAGGGATTCTTGAACAATACGGAACAAGACCAACTGTGTTTCTGGAGGGAGTGGCGGCATGATATCTGTCTTGACCTGAATTTCGATTCCACTGAGTTTGTGTATTTCTTCCGCGAGCCATTTGATGGCTGCCACCAGGCCCAAGTCATCTAGAATGCTTGGCCTCAGGGCTTGCGCGTAATGCTTAATGCCCTGGTAAGTCTGCTGGGACAATTCATATAGTCTACCCAACTGATTTCTCAGCTCTTGAGGTGGATATCTCTCGGCCTTGGAGGCGATGTTATCTATACCGTGGGTTAGAAGTAGTATTCTCTGGGAAGCATCATCGTGTAGTTCGCGAGCAAGGCGTTTACGTTCTTCTTCCTGAGCTTGTAGAACCTGCCTGAGGTAGAACTGCAAATTAGCCTGTAATCTTCTCTCCTCGGTTACATCACGAGCCATATTGTGAAAGGCCTGAGGCTTGCCATCGCTAACAATGAGACGGGTAGTTAATTGCATGATTGCTTCAGAACCATCTTTTTTGACTAAACGCTGCTCGTAGCGCTGTTCCATAGTTTGGCCTCTGAGTGACTTATCCTTTACCTGTCTCGCTATATACAGTGTTTCCGCAGTAAGAAACTCACGGACATTTTTGCCGGGCAATTCTGAAACCGGGTAGCCTGTGAGCTCTTCACAAGCTTTATTAACCAAAGTGATAACGCCATCCAAATTGTGGACCCAGATAGCATCGCTGGCGTTGGTGAACAACTCCTGATAGTCTTGCCTGGCCAATTTCATATCCTTCACAGTTTTTCTTATCTTCTCTCGCTGCCGCCTAGTCTGACGGTAGGTTGCCATAAGTGTAATGGCTAGAGCACCGATGACGAGTGCAGAGAGACTTTCCAGCAGCGCATCTCTGAAATTAGGAGAAATCAAGAAGGTACGAAGTAGCATTGCCACAGCGCTTGATAGCCATACTGCGGCACCCCCGACGAGTCCCAGCGTCCAACCTGCGTAGAAAATGAGCAGGAGATACAGAAACCGCTCCAAACTGTGTCGGGAAAGCTCCAGAACCGTAGGGAGTGAAGTCTCAGTAAATGAAGGTATTTGCCATAAGATCTCGGTGAAATGAGATATGGTCAAGAGAACGAACAAGACGATTATGATCCAGAGGTGCGGGTTTCTTAATCCTGGAGCTTGTCCTCGGTATTTTCTAAAGTAACTAATCGCCACTGTAATCCTTTGACTATTGCTTCGCTACGCGAAGCGACATTCAGCTTGTTGAAGATGTTAGTCAGGTGAGCTTTAATTGTGCGCTCGCTCAAGAACAGTTTCTCTGCTATCTCTCGGTTGCTCATTCCCATGGCAACCAACTTGAGTATCTCTGATTCGCGCTCGCTCAGTATTTCAGATGCCTTGTGTTCTTCAACCGGTGCTACCATAGCTCGCTTCAGGAGCTTGGCGATGATTTTGGGGTGGAGCACTGATTCACCTGACTTTATAGCCCGAATAGCTCCAGCTAAATCACGTCCTCTGGCGCTTTTTAAAAGATAACCAGCAGCCCCGGCGTCAAGCAATCCCAGTACGTACTCATCGTCATCATAAGCAGTGAGAATTAGGATGGCTATGTCGGGGGCAATTTCTTTGATCTTTCTGGTTGCTCCAATTCCATTGAGTTTGGGCATAACGATGTCCATCACTGCCACGTCGGGCTTCAACTCCGAGGCAAGCTTGACTGCCTCCTCACCATCGGCAGCCTCAGCCACAATCTCCATGTCCTCCTCACCATCCAGTGCTTGACGCAGGGCTTCACGCACCAAAGGGTGGTCATCGGCGATCAAGACAGTTAGTTTGTGTGTCGTGTCCAAGGTCCCTAATTTCGAAGTAATTATAAGTCCGTGAGCGTATTTGGGCAAGCCGACTGCCCTTTTGGACGTAACTAAAGTGCTACCGCAAATTGCAACTTATGGACGATGGCGGGCGGATAGACGGTTGATAGACTGTGGTTGAAGTAAAGAAAGAAAGGAGAAACTGAAATGGCTAAGGTATTTACGGAGAAGAAAGAAAAGGTTGGTGGAGAGGTGGTGGCAGGTAGAGAGGAGTTGGTTGCTGTCCTGAGAAGAGCTGCTACAGAATCGGAATTCTTGGCACGACTGGCTGAGGACCCTCAGGAAGCTCTCAGAGAGTATTACTCGTTGACTGCCGAGGAGGTAGCTGCTCTGGCCAGCGGAGACATCAAGAGAATAGAATCTTGGGTCGGCAAGCTGGACGAAAAACTGGCTACCTGGCTTTGGTCCCGTTTGGCTCAAGAAAAATGGTGAATGGAAGGAGCTAGGACAATGGCGCAGACTAAGTTAACAAGTAAATTGACCAGCGTACGTCAAATAACTGATTTGCCTGGATTCGAAGTCATCACTGAGAAGCTGGACAAGTTGGTGCCTGACGCATACCAGCCAGCACAAATGGTTTGCAGGCTCGAAGATGCGTGCACGGCAAAAACGTCTAGGGATACTCTCAGTATAGCTCTCTTGGGGCTGTTGGCGGGATTCTTCATTGGACTAGGGGCAGTTTTCTGCATTTTGGTTACCACTGATATCGGCCTGGGATTTGGACTGGGGAAGTTACTAGGAGGCTTAGCCTTCTCTTTAGGACTTATTCTGGTTGTAGTAGCCGGGGCAGAGTTGTTCACTGGCAACTCTCTTATAGTTGCGCCATGGCTGAGCACCCGCGTCAGTGGAAGGGCACTGCTGCGTAACTGGGGGATAGTCTATTTTGCCAATTTTGCCGGCGCACTGATTTTGGTAGCGGTAATCCTTGGTGC
>JAOUDT010000143.1 GCA_029859145.1 Dehalococcoidia bacterium | reverse complement strand
ATAATGAAACTCCTTGGAAAGAAGCGGGCGGAGAGAGCGATCGACGAGCCGACTGGTTATAACTGCTTCCTCAGTAGGGCGTCCTTCCCGCCTGATGAAGCTGCCCGGTATTTTGCCTGCAGCATAGAGCCTTTCCTCATAATCTACCGTTAGAGGAGCAAAATCTATCCCCTCTCGGGGTTCAGACCCTGAACAGGCAGTAGCTAGGACAACCGTGTTGCCATATTGAACAGCGACCGCACCATTGGCTTGGTGAGCGAATTTCCCTATTTGGATGCTAAGTGTTCTGCCGGCTACCGAACGCTCAAAAACCTCACCCATATTATTCCCTCAAACTCAGTCTGTTAATAAGAGAATAATATCGCTCGGGCGCTGTCCTGTTCAGGTAGCCCAGAAAACGCCTCCGCTGCCCTATTACCCCGTGGAGTGCATGCCGTGAGTGCCTGTCCTGGGGGTACAACTTAAGATGCTCGGTTAGCCGATTTATCCTCTCGGAAAGCAAAGCCACCTGGACCTCGACAGACCCACTGTCATTCTCCTTAAGTCTAAATTGGGTAATGATTTCCGTTTTTTTCTCTTTGTCCACTGTTATAGACTCCCTGATTTAGTAGTGTCGTATATCATATCACGACAAAGAAATATTGTGAAATTGACCAGAAGAGCGAAATGCCCTATAATTGCCTAGTAAAGGCAACTTTATGCATGAAAGTTGCGGTGTCTTCGGTATTTATGCTCCAGGCATAAATGTAGCTCAGACTACCTTTTTTGCCCTCTTTGCGTTACAGCATCGTGGTCAAGAGAGCGCTGGCATTGCCGTCAGTGATGGCAACGGAATAAAGCTGCATACCCGTATGGGATTAGTGTCCCAGGCATTCACGGAAACTGACCTCGCTTTGCTCCAAGGCTATGTTGGCATCGGACATAATCGCTATTCCACTACGGGCTCGAGCAAACCCATGAATGCCCAACCCATCATAGCAAAATCAGAGGGATTGTCCATTGCCCTGGCACATAATGGCAATATCATCAACGCACGACTGCTCCGCGATGAACTCCAGCAGCGTGGCTATCAGTTCAATACCAGCAGTGATTCTGAAGTCATCGGAAACCTGATTCTGGCCTCCTCTGGCCAGAATTGGCAGGAAAAAATAGAACACGCCACGCACCGCCTCCAAGGAGCTTATTCCTTGGTGATCTTGGCTGAAGACAAACTGATTGGCGTTCGCGACCCCTTCGGAGTGCGTCCCCTTTGCCTGGGGACTATTGATGGCGGATGGTGCATCGCATCTGAAAGCTGTGCCTTGGACCATATAGGTGCCCAATTCACGAAGGAAGTCGATCCTGGAGAAACTTTGGTCATTGACAGCCAGGGAGTTCACAGTTTTAGACAGGAAAGCGATAGAAAGGCCTTATGCATCTTCGAATATATTTACTTCGCCCGCCCTGACAGCATCATCCAGGGCAAACTCCTCTACCCGGCCAGAGAGGCTATGGGGAGAATACTTTCTGAAGAATATCCTGTCGAGGCTGATTTCGTAATGGGTGTTCCTGATTCAGCTACTGCTGCCGGCATCGGTTATTCCCATGCTTCGGGTATCCCATACTGCGAGTGTTTGCTGAAGAACCGCTATGTAGGACGTACTTTTATTGAACCTGAACAAAGGATACGAGAGCTTGGTGTCCAACTAAAATTCAACCCCCTTTCTCGCATAATTGCCGGGAAAAGGCTGGTAGTCGTCGATGACAGCATTGTTCGCGGCACCACCACTCCGCGTGTGGTTGGCCTGCTCAGAAAAGCTGGCGCTACCGAGGTTCACCTCCGCATCTGTGCCCCACCCATCCGCCACCCCTGCTTTTTTGGAGTGGACATGGCCACTAAGTGGGAACTGATTGCCGCCAGAAAGACTATCCCAGAAATCAGAGAACACCTGGGGGCTGATTCGCTCGGATACCTTAGCGTTGATGGTTTGATTCGGGCTGTGGGCCTACCTAGAGACATGTTTTGCCTTGCTTGTTTCACCGGAGAATATCCGATTCCAGTCCAAATAGAAATGGACAAACTAGCTCTGGAAGCCCTTCCCCAGGAGGACCTCATTGGAGCCGACCACTAAGAAGGCTTATGCCCTCGCCGGTGTGGACATTCACCTTGCTGACAAAGTAAAGAAAACTATCGCCCAACAGGCCCGGACTACCTTTCGCGGCGAAGTAATTGGCTCAGAGTTTTTCGGCAGCATGTTTCAGCTCCGAGGATATCGCGAGCCAGTTCTGGTCTCCAGCACCGACGGCGTCGGCACCAAACTCAGAATTGCCTCGCTTCTGGGGAAAAACGATACCGTGGGCATGGACATCGTCAACCACTGCGTGAACGATATCCTTTGTTGCGGCGCCGAGCCCCTTTTCTTCCTCGATTATATTGCCATGGGCAAACTTGTGCCTGAGCAAATAGAAGCCATTGTCTCAGGTATAGTCCGTGCCTGCCGAGAAACTGGCTGTTCACTAATTGGCGGTGAAACCGCTGAGATGCCTGGAATATACTCTCAGGGAAATTACGATCTGGTAGGTTTCATCGTCGGAGTGGTAGAGAAGAAGAGAATTCTCGATGGCAGCTCCATCACTCCCGATGACGTAATCCTTGGCCTTTCTTCATCCGGCTTACATACCAATGGCTACTCGTTAGTGCGAAAAACCTTTGGCATAGATGCCAACCCCTCGTGCCTGAACAAATTTTACCCTGAGCTGGGGAAAACCCTCGGGGAAGAACTGCTCCAGGTCCACCTCTGCTATTATCCGCAACTCAAGCCAGTCCTGCCAGTAATAAAATGTATGGCTCATATTACGGGTGGTGGCTTTATAGGCAATATACCTCGCATCCTTCCTGAGGGAGTTGCTGCCCGCATCAAAAAGGATTCTTGGGACATCCCGCCAATTTTCAGACTCATTCAAAAAGAAGGCAATACAAAAGAAGAGGAAATGTATCAAGTGTTCAACATGGGGATAGGCATGACCATCATCTGTTCCCCCGAGCAAGTGGCCAAGATTGTTAATATCTTGCCCCAGGCTAGAGTCATCGGCGAGATAATTAAGGGAAGAGACAAAGAAAGGGTATTAATAGAATAAGGAGGTACCATGCGCGCGCTAATTAGTGTTTCGGACAAATCAGGCGTGGTTGATTTTGCCCGAGGTCTGAAAGAGCTGGGCGTTGAAATATTCAGCACCGGTGGAACCAAGAAGTCTTTGGAGGCTGCCGGAGTGAAAATACACAGTATCTCAGAGCTTACTGCCTTTCCTGAGATCCTCGATGGCAGGGTGAAAACTTTGCATCCCGCCGTCCACGGAGGCATCTTGGCCCGACGCGACCTTCCCCAGCATCTGTCTCAGCTAAGACGGCACCACATCGAGCTCATTGATATGGTAGTGGTCAACCTCTATCCCTTCGTGGAAACAGTGACCAGATCTGGAGTCTCCTTAGACGAGGCGCTGGAGAATATCGATATAGGCGGACCAAGCATGATTCGCTCCGCAGCCAAAAATTTCTCCTCCGTCCTGGTAGTAGTTGACCCCGGTGATTACGATGCAATCCTGCAAAAGCTGCGCAAGGGCAACATAGACTCGGGATACAGAAAGCGCTTAGCCCAGAAAGCCTTCCAGCATGTGGCCCTTTACGATACAGCCATCGCTCAATATCTTAGCGAAGAAGTTTTTCCCGAAGAGATG
>JAOUDT010000142.1 GCA_029859145.1 Dehalococcoidia bacterium | reverse complement strand
TTTGGCGATTATCATAATGCGGGCACGGCAGAGTCACCATCGAGAGCGATATTTCCTTCTTTCAAGATAAAGGCAGGCGAAATCATCCTGGCAATCATAGGTGATTTCTATCTGCTGCACATTAGGGCGAGATGGGAATCTTGGCAACGAAGGCTTCCACTTCCTTCTGCCAGTTCGGCTCCAGTGGCCCCTTGATGCCAGTCACAAAAATCTTGCCCTCGGCGACCTTGACCAGGCCCTTTTCTTGCAGCATTTCGTTTATCACAGGGATGACGCGCTGACACTTGCCTAGCTCCTCTTCGCTCGTGGGTATCCGTATGGCCTTCTCTGGCTCAGGCGCGAGCTCGGTGACCAGCACGGCGTACTTCACTCCTGATGGCAAGTTGGCCTTCTTCAGGAAACCGCGCATATCTCCAATGGGCTTGCCGAAGCGTCCCGGTGAGCCAAAAACGTACAGGTCGGCGGGTGGTATCTCCTTGGGCTTCGCATGTTTGACGTGATGGACATTGACGGTGACCCCCTTTGCCGCCATCTGCCTCTGGAACTCCTCTGCAACCTTAGCTCCGTTGCCATGTTTCGATGCGTGAAAATACTCAATCTTCATCGGAAACCCTCCCTGGTTGAATCCTAACCTTCGACTTGCATACTACCGCCACCAGCGGAGGTTGTCAATCATAATTCGTGTGATTCCTCGATGCTACTAGACGCTACCAACCTTTTGCCCTCTTTTCAAACAGGGGTTCGGACTGTCTCGCGAGGACCTGCCAAAGAATGATTTGAACTCATTTGCAGAAAGCAAGTCAGGTAAGCGGGCTAAATAGTTTGGCGGGCGCAGTCTTCGGCACTATTACCCTCAGCGATGAAGGCACGGTATGGATGGAGACCGGGGTCCGGCCAAAAGGCTCACCATCTATGTGAACTGGCAATGAGCGCGCTGACTCGACAACTATTTCACGGCACTGGTAGTACTCTACACTGGGGTCCTCGAGATGCCTATGCGTAAGCAGCTTCATGGCTTGCTGCACAAAAGTAAAGAAACCGCCTCCCTTGAAAATACACACATCCAACCTGGCGTCGTTCACGCATGCCCTAGCCCCAATCGCTATCATGCCGCCATAGAGTTGGATATTGCTCACGACAATGAACGGCGTGCTGACCTTTACGACCTTTCCGTCCAGATTCAGGCAAACGTCAGTGCCGGAGTATTTATGAATTGACTCAATTGTCGGGAACACGTATGCCCAGGAACCTAAAGCCCTTTTTTCCATTGGTGGTATGCTTTGGGCGATAGCGGCATCAAACCCGATACCTACCCACATTAGGAAATAGCGACCGCAGAGCTCACCCACATCGACGGCGACGGTGTGTCCCTCCACGAGCACTCGAGCAGCATTCAACAACAGCTTTCGATAGTAGCTGGCAGGTAATGGGCGAGCGATTCTTTCCTCCAGAGCAGCAACCAGCTTGACCGCTTGTATGCCTGGAATTATGGGGTTTAGGGCTGGGATGCCCATCTGTAATGCCCATGCGTTGGTCGTTCCCACAGGGAGCACGCCCAGCGCTACATCGGTGTTCACCAGTCCATTTGCTACCTCGTTGATGGTGCCATCGCCACCGGCGGCAATGACTACCTTGGCACCTCCGTTGACAGCATAGCGAGCTAGTTCCGTCGCCTCCAATGGCTTGCTGGTTTCCCGTAGGGTGACAGACCACCCGGAGCGGTCCAAAAAGGTAACTACATTGTCAAGCTCATGTCTGACGACTACCTGTCCACCGGAAGGATTGTATATCAACTCAGCCTGCATGGGATTCTCAGTTCTGTCCTTTTTTTCTCTATCTGTGAAATCCTATCCTTCGAATCATAACCTGTCAATTTGAGGAGGACTTGGCTTTTTTACCTCTGCTTTTCAGGATGCCCTTGATAGGCTATAATATCAGTATTAGGGCAGCGAGGCAGCGATGATAATCAACAAGCTTTTGACACGAAAAGGCTGGCGTGTAGTGGCGCACTCCTTGCTAGCAGCGGCCGGTATTGGCCTTGTCTACCTATTTTCCAAGATGGTCATAGGAGATATCCAGCAACAGGATACGCTGAGCACGGTTATTCTAGGCGTGGCAATCGCCTTTTCACTGTGGTTAGTGGCGCTGGGAAGTATGCTGATAAAGGCCGAACTAACTGGCTGGAGATAGTATCATAACTGGACTAATAGCTCCTCTTGCCCAAGAGGCCCGCCCCCCTGTAGCGTCATTTCCTCGCGCAGTTTATAGGCAAGCGATAGCAGATCTACTGATGGTCTGTCCTGTTCCGGTCAATTGGGGCCGCAAAATGACATTGTCTGGGTTGTTTGGTGCAGAAGTGGATAGCGCCCATGCCTAACGTAGCTATTGTCACCGATAGCGTGGCTGACCTGCCCCCTGAGGTAGCCAAAGAGTTTGGGATTACCGTAGTTCCCCTCGTTGTGCGCTTTGGTACGGACCTCTACCGGGATGGTCTCGATCTCAGTCCTGACCAGTTCTACGGAAGACTGAAGACTAGCAAGGCCTTGCCTGCGACGTCTGTGCCACCGCCAGCGGCTTTTGCCGATGCCTATGACAAACTGGCAGAGAAAACAAGCGAGATAGCGGTTATCAGCTTGACTGCCAAGCTAAGCGCCACCTATCAGGTGGCACTACAGGCAGTAGGATTGATGAAGAAGCGATGTCGTATCGAGGTCTTGGACTCGCAATGGGCGGTTATGGCACAAGGTTTCATAGCAATTGCTGCTGCCAGAGCAGCGCAAGCCGGGGCTAACCTTGATGAGGTGCTGGATGTAGCCCGTCAGACCGTGGGCCGGGTGGATATGTGTGCTGCCTTCGATACCCTTGAATACCTGGAACGTGGCGGGCGCATTGGCAAAGCACAAGCCTTTCTTG
Organism: Dehalococcoidia bacterium; assembly: GCA_029859145.1. Taxonomy (GTDB): domain Bacteria; phylum Chloroflexota; class Dehalococcoidia; order GIF9; family AB-539-J10; genus RBG-13-51-36. The sequence continues at coordinate 806 of JAOUDT010000142.1, read as the reverse complement.
GTTCATTGCTCAAGGTGAACCCCATCATCGGCATGAAAGACGGCGAGGTGCATCCCCGCGCTCGGGAACGCTCACGGCCCAGGGCCATAGACTACCTGTACAACTTTGCCACAAGTTTTGACAACGTTGAAGGGCTGGCTGTAGAGTATGCCACTGACTCAGATGAAGCCGACAAGTTGGTCCAGAGGCTTCACTCAAAGTATCCCCGAGTTCCTATTTACCTCTCGCGTACAAGCCCCGTTATCGGCACACACACCGGACCTGGTCTCATTCTTGTTAGCGTGCTGGGAGACAGGCGCTCTGCCCCCTAGCAGCGGCAGAAAATGGCGCAGAATAGAGCAAATTCAACTTGACCAAGAGTCGGTTTCAGCAGATGCAAGGATTCGATGTTGCCACGGAGAGTGAGTGAGCGATCGCCTAGGGTGAGTATATGCCACTAGGTATTCTCGGCGTAATCATAGGGTATCTTTTGGGCTCCATTCCTACGGCCTACATTGTGTCTCGCGTAAGGACAGGCATAGACATTCGGACAATTGGCTCAGGTAACATGGGTGGCGCTAATGTTATGCGCGAAATTGGCACTCGTGAAGGGGTTTTTGTTGGTCTCTTCGACATTGCAAAGGGGGCAGGCGCTATATTGATTGCCCAAGGGCTAAACGTTTCAGAGCTCTGGATCTTTGGAGCTGGCTTTGCGGCTGTGGTAGGACACAGCTTCCCTGTGTTCGCAGGCTTCCGAGGCGGCCGAGGTTCAGCCACCATCATAGGTATCTTCCTCGTGCTGGCTCCCATGGCAACGCTAGTCACAC
>JAOUDT010000141.1 GCA_029859145.1 Dehalococcoidia bacterium | reverse complement strand
CTTCTCCTCCATCATCGCGACAAATCGTCACCACTCGGAGCCCTAGGCCCGGGTTGCATTATTCTTGTGATTGTGCCATAATATGTAAGGCCTTTAAATCAGTCCAGTGAGGCTGGTAAGGGGAAACATGTTTAAGCGGGCCTCAATAGAAGCATCAACTGAGACCTCTTGCCAGTTCCAAGGCAGGAGGTTTTTTGATGCCTGAGAAGAGTCTCCTGACCTCAAGGGAGATAGAACGAGCACTGGCTCGTATTGCCCACGAGATCGTAGAAAAGAACAAGGGTGCAGAAGATGTCGTGCTAGTAGGAATGCGGACCAGGGGAGTGCCTTTAGCCAAGCGCATAGCCGATATAATCGAAGGCTTCGAAGGAATCCCGATTCCTGTGGGCGCCCTGGACATCAGCCTTCATCGCGATGATGTTTCGCCTTCCGAATTGAATCCGGCGAGCCCTAGCCTCACTGATATCCCCATGAGTATCAGCGACAGGCGAGTAATCTTGGTTGATGATGTTCTCTATACCGGACGAAGCATTCGTGCCGCTATGGATGCCCTGATGGACTTGGGACGTCCAAAAACCATTCAATTAGCTGTACTTATCGACCGTGGCCATCGAGAACTTCCCATTCGAGCCGATTACGTCGGTAAGAACATACCAAGCTCTAAAGACGAGGAGATACAAGTTCAACTTCAAGAGGTTGACGGTGTAGATAAAGTGGTGATCGAGAGTCTGGCGAACAAGCAGCTAGTATCGGATAATTGAGGGGGTGCAGAAATCATGAGTCTAACAAATAGAAGTCTGGTGACGATAGACGATTTATCGGACGGGGAGATGGAAGCACTGTTTTCCTTGGCGGACGAGATGGCAGACTATCCAAAAAACCAAACTGAACTATGCCATGGAAAGATCATGGCTAGCTTGTTCTTTGAGCCAAGCACTAGAACGAGGCTGTCTTTTGAAGCCGGGATGCTTAGACTCGGGGGACGCGTCATAACCACCGTCGACATAGGGGCAAGCTCCCTAGCCAAAGGTGAAACCATTGCCGATATGGCAAAGGTGGTTGGGAGCTATGCCGACATAATTGTCATCAGGCATCCCTGGGAAGGAGCAGCCAGAGTGGTCGCTGATTACGCTGGCATTCCTGTGATAAATGCCGGTGATGGGAGCCACGAACATCCCACCCAGACTTTGTGCGATCTCTACACCATCAGAAAACAAAGACGAACTATCAGGAACCTCAGAATTGCCCTGTGGGGAGACTTAAAGCATGGGCGGACTGTGCATTCTCTGATCTACGCCTTGGCCAGGTTCGATGCCACTATTCTTTTCTGCCCCGGCCCTGGCCTGGAGATGCCCGAGCATGTCCTGAGGAGGCTAAGCTCAGAATATAAAGGAGAATTGAAGAAATGCAGGAATCTCAATCAAGAACTGAACAGCAAGCTCTTCCCTATCGATGCCGTATACCTGACTCCGAGCAGCCCACATCAACTTGCCATGTTGCCTGACATAAACGTCGGAGTTGAACTGAAGGCAGGGGTTGATGCCCTTTACGTCACCAGGCTTCAAAAGGAAAGGCAAGCGCCCACAGTTGGGGTGCAAGAGTTGAAAAAAGGCTACCCGGTGGTAGACAAGAAACTGCTGAAAGCAAAGGAGTTTAAGAAGACACTGGTTATGCACCCGCTGCCTCGCGTTGATGAGTTGACCCATGAGATGGATGCTGACCCCCGGAGCATGTATTTCAAGCAGGCGGCATACGGGATGCCCGTCAGAATGGCGCTGCTAGCCCTCCTACTGGGTGCCAAGGAACCTACAATTCCTGAAGAAAAGGATTCCTTTATCCGGAAGACTGATTATCCCGTCTATCACCGCGATTCTGGAATCACGTGCCCTAATACAAACTGTGTCTCAAACCAAGAAACGGAAGTAAGGTACATAAAACCCGAGTTCAAAATAGTGAGTCGCCAGCCTTTAACGTTGCGGTGTATCTACTGTGACCATGAGCTCCATCCTCAATATGTCGCCAGTTCAGAGTGGCATCAAAGAAAGTTGGAGAACAAGAAATATCACAGCGCTGACAGCCACTTTGCCAAGAAGATTAAACCCGAGAATCTGATTGTTTTTGCTTCAAAAGATGAAGCTAAGGCTCAACAGTTCAGGCCCAGCAGCTACGTCAGACAATGAGTAAGGAAGTCACCTCTCTGCTTATCCGTGGCGGCCATATTGTTGACCCCAGCCAGGGCATGGACCAGATTGGTGACCTGCTTATGTCTGAGGGCAAGATTGTGCAGATTGGCGGCACTATTACTGTGACCCAGAGCCCCGAGCGTAGTGTCGGGAAAGCGAAGAATCTGGATGCCACGGGACTGGTTGTCTGCCCCGGCTTTATAGATCTCCACTGTCACCTGCGCGAGCCAGGTTTTGAGCACAAGGAGACAATCGCCACAGGAACCAAAGCAGCCGCCATTGGCGGCTTTACCAGCGTGTGTTGTATGGCAAACACTGAACCACCTTTGGACAAAGCGGCAGTCGTAGACTGGGTTAGACAAAAGGCGAGCAAGGATAGCCCGATTGCCGTTCTTCCCGTAGGTTGTATCACTAAAGGTAGGAGGGGCGAAGAACTAACCGATATGACCGAGCTGGCTGAAGCCGGGGTGGTTGCTTTCAGCGACGATGGCGACTTTGTGGCAAGTTCGCAGCTTATGCGCCGTGCCATGGAGCACAGCCGAGAGTTAGGCTTGCCAATCATCGACCACTGCGAGGATAAGAGGCTGAGCGATAACGGAATCATAAACGAAGGCGAGATGTCTGCCAAGTTGAGACTAAAAGGAATTCCTGCCGCCGCTGAAGACGTTGCGGTAGCCCGTGACCTGACTCTGGCAAAGTTGACCAGAGCCAGACTTCACATTGCCCATGTCAGCACCAAAGGCTCTGTGGAGTTGATCCGCCGCGCCAAGCAAGAGGGGGCTTCGGTGACTGCCGAGGTCACGCCCCACCATCTGACGCTGACGGAACAGAGAATTGTGAGGGAGCCGCCAGACAAGTCCTTTGATGCCAATGCCAAGGTAAACCCGCCCCTGCGTACCAGAGAGGACGTCCAAGCCCTAATCAAGGGGCTTAGAGACGGGGTAATCGATGCCATTGCCACTGACCATGCCCCACATACCCTAGCAGACAAAAATTGTGGGCTAAAGCGAGCTGCTTTTGGCATCAGTGGCTTTGAGACCGCTTTAGGCTGCCTGATGGACTTGGTGCACCAAGGAGAAGTAAGCCTCACTCAGATGATTTCCAAGCTAACCTATGAGCCGGCAAAAGTCATCGGTAGAAATGGTGAACTGGGCAGCTTAAAGGCAGGTGCTCCAGCTAATATCACCATATTCGATCCTGACCGCCAATGGATAGTGAACAGCCGCAATTTTGCCTCGAAAGGCAAGAATACCCCTTATGATGGCTGTCAGTTTAAGGGCAAGGTAATGGCGACCATAGCAAATGGCAGGGCGGTTTATATAGATGACTCTGTTGTCATCGCGAGAAGCGGGCTGATGAAGCAATCTCATGTCTAAGAAAGCGATTTTAATTCTCGAGGATGGCTCGGCCTACGAAGGCGAAGCCTTCGGCGCCGGGAGTACTACCTACGGTGAGGTGGTTTTCGACACCAGCATGGCCGGTTATCAAGAAATGCTCACCGACCCATCTTTCGCTGGCCAAATCCTGGTCCCTACTTATCCTCTGATTGGCAACTATGGCA
>JAOUDT010000006.1 GCA_029859145.1 Dehalococcoidia bacterium | reverse complement strand
TGGATATTTCGTCTCTGCTCGCCGCAGCAGGTGTTCTGAGCCGGTGACCTAGCCACAGGCTGACAGATTTCGCCAGAGGGCTCAAAGATCCCGGTCACTCACATCTCAATCATACACTGCTGTCCAACTAGCGGCTCACCAGCCGTTTCCCCAGTTCTTCAGCCTCCCGCATCAATGCCCTATTATGTGCAATCTCACCGGCCTCCATTGCGCTGCCGTACACCATACCGACGATTCTTGAGCCCGTGTAGCGGAAAGCATCTTGAAACGTTCGCAACGCATTAACGCACCCGGACTTGACCGGATCGGCATCCCCGTAACTCATTGCAATGGCGATGCGTTTGCCCGCAAAAGGATTCTCTGCATAGGCAGTGAGTGCGTAACAGCGATCCATAAATGTCTTTGTCTGAGCGGACATCGTAAACCAATAGACCGGGCTGGCTATGACCCATGCGTCTGACTTCATTAATTTCGCGTAGATTTCCTGCATGTCATCTTTGATCGCACATCCTTTGCTGCCGTCCTTTTGGCAAGTATCACAACCCCGGCAGGGGCTGATTTTGAGGCCATGAAGAAACAGAGTCTCCACTTCTGCGCCAGCGGATTCTGCCCCACGCGAAATCCGAGCTGCCAAAGTAGAGCTGTTTCCCTTCCTCCTCGGACTACCTAAAATGACCAGTACCTGCTTAGTCTTCGCTTTGCTCCTCAATGTTCTTGCCTCCTAAATCGTATTCAGTAAACTATTCCTTGATCTTGATAGTAACTGTCGTTCCTGTGGCTACCCTCTTAAATACTGTGGCATCTCCGATAATCTTGCCGAACACGGTAACCGCGCTGGCCGGGCGAATTTCGTCTCTCTGGCTTACAGGGGTGGGACCGAAGAAGATGCAGAACGCATTGCCGTCAGGCCAGTAGCCTAAATCTCCTATACTCACCACTTCTTGTCCGGCCTCTAATTCGAGTTTGACGGGAATAGAGAAGTATATTTCATCTCCCCAAAGACTGGCACGGCCCTTGATGGGCAATGCTTTCCAGATTTCGTGAGCTGTCCTGCTATTGTTTAGCTCAGCCTCTGCCCCGATCGCTGCCGCCGTTATCCGAATTTTGTTTTGCATGCTAGCTTACCGCTTGCAGGCTCATGGTTTAGCCTAAAGGAGATTGTAGCGCCGAAAGGAACTGGCCGGCAATCTCAGTCTATCTTTTTGAACATCTTGCCCTTGGTCCCGCATACAGGGCAGCTTTCAGGAGGTTCTTTTTCCGAGGTGTAGCCGCAGACGGGACACACATAATATGCAGATGTCTCTTTGCTGGAGCCCAGATTATCAAGGAGCTTCTGATAAAGCTGTGCATGAACCTTTTCTACCGCATTGGCATAATGAAATGACCGCTCTGCCTCTTTATTCCCTTCAGCTTTGGCAACCTCCAGCATCTTGGGATACATGTCCTTGAATTCATGGGTCTCACCTGTTATGGCTTCCAGCAAGTTCTCTTTGGCACTCTTGATCCCCTTGAGGGCTTTAAGATGGTTATGGGCATGAATAGTCTCAGCTTCAGCAGCGGCTCTAAACAGCTTCGCTACCTGTGGATAGCCATCCTTGTCAGCAGCGGCAGCAAAGGCAAGATATCTGCGGTTTGCCTGTGATTCTCCGGCAAAGGCGTCTCTCAAGTTCTGTTCAGTCTTCGACATAGCGACTTTTCCTCCTCTCGATACTAGACCTCATTGAGCGAACGGGCCTATTATACTATCGGCAAGGGACAGCCGCCAGTTTTCAGCTAAGACAAGCCGGGGTAGCAAAGTCGGTTGTCTTGTGATAGTGGCAGATCGGCAGGATTGCGTTTCACTATTGTGCTTTGTATCAATAGTGAGGTACCATTCTAGTTGAGCGCTTCACGTGGCATACTCGAGTATGGACTTCGAGCCAGTTTCTAGCAAGGGGGTAAAAATGAAAGTAGCTAAAGTGGATGAAATGAAAGATCTGGACCGGCGTGCTGTGGAAGAATTCGGCATCTCGGAAGACCTTCTGATGGAAAATGCCGGTCAGGCGGTGTATTTCGTCATATCACAAGAACTCGGCATAAAGGACAACAGATTCATAGTCTTTTGTGGCGGCGGTAATAATGGGGGTGATGGGTTAGTGGTGGCTCGGAAGATTCACTCCAACGGCGGGGAAGTGAAGGTTTTTCTGCTAGACGATGAAGCCAAATTCAAAGGTGCGGCAAGAAAGAACTTCGAAATAGTGTCCAGAATGCCCATAGAGATGTCGAACGTTAGCTCAATCGACTCTGTGATACCTGAGCTCCTCGATTGTGACGCCATCGTGGATGCCATATTGGGTACAGGTCTTGTCCGAAAGGTCGGCGGGATACACAAAGATGCTATTCAACTGATAAACGAGAGCCAGAGTATAGTATTCAGCGTCGATATTCCTTCAGGCATAAATGGCAGCACTGGGGAGGTGATGGGTGCCGCGGTAAAGGCAGATTGCACCGTGGCATTCGGGCTTCCCAAACTGGGGAATATGCTTTATCCCGGCTATGAGCACTGCGGGAAATTGTATGTTTCCCACATATCCTTCCCGCCCGCCCTCTATAATTCCGAAAGCATAAAGGTAGCAGTCAATAGTCCCGTGGAGCTTCCCGAAAGGCTCACAGATACCCATAAGGGCAGTTACGGGAAGGCTCTGTTTATTGCCGGCTCTTCGAATTACCTCGGTGCGCCCTACTTCGCTGCCCTGTCTTTTCTGAAGGCCGGAGGCGGGCTTTCCTACCTGGCAACACCCAAATCTATCTCACCATTCGTAGCCAGCAAAGGAAGTGAGATTGTCTTCGTTCCTCAAGAAGAGACGCCTTCAGTAAGCATGGCACTGGCAAACGAGGATGAGCTTCTGGAATTTTCCCGGACGGTGGACATGGTAGTCCTGGGCCCCGGTCTTTCTTTGGCCGAAGAGACACAGGAACTGGTGCGGAAACTGGCATCCAAAATCGACAAGCCTCTGCTCGTAGATGGCGATGGAATAACTGCCATTGCTGGAGACTTAGGAAGAATAAAAAAGAGGAAAGCGCCGACGATACTGACGCCTCATCTGGGAGAGATGTCACGAATCGCCAAAATGGAGATAGGAGAGATAAATAAAAGCAAGGTGGATGTTTTGCAGCGCACGACAAAGGAACTCAATGCCATAATCATCTTAAAGGGCGCCCATTCCCTCATAGGCTATCCAGACGGGAGTGTCTTCATCAACGTGAGCGGCAATTCCGGCATGGCCACGGCCGGCAGTGGCGACGTCCTCACCGGAACTATTGCCGCCATGTACGGTCTGGGATTAGGTCTCGAGGATGCGGTGAGAATGGGTGTGTTTGTCCACGGATTCTCCGGAGATGTTGCCGCCGTAGACAAGGGCGAGGACGGGATAACGGCGCAGGACATACTGGACTACCTTCCCGAAACCGTGAAACTCTACAGAGACAACTTCACGGAAATTGCGGAAAGTCTCTACGAAAGCATCTTTGTGGTATGAGGGAGTATCGGGGCTACTGGGCACGTACTGCTGGTATAACACAAAGGCAGCTTGATGTTCTGCTGTCTAAAGGGAAAGAGGGTGGCACAATGGAGGCGATGGTGCTGGAGAAAACCTCCCTGGTCGAAGAGAAACCCTTGAGGCTGGTGGAATTGCCTCGGCCTGTTCCCGGGCGGGGGGAAATTCTGGTCAGGGTCTCTGCCTGCGGAGTCTGTCACACCGAGCTTGACGAAATTGAAGGCCGGGTTTCTCCTTCCTATTTTCCCATGATTTTAGGTCATGAGATTGTTGGCAGGGTGGAGCGTTTGGGGTCGGGAGCAAAGAAATTTAGGAAAGGCGATAGAGTGGGGATTGCCTGGATTAACCGGGCTTGCGGCAAGTGTTCCTTTTGCCTGAATGGCGAGGAAAATCTTTGTGACACAGCAACGTGGACGGGGAAGGATGTCCACGGGGGCTATGCGGAATATACCGTAATATACGAAGATTTTGCCTATCCCATTCCCGAAACGTTTACCGATGCGAAGGCTGCTCCGCTTCTATGCGCAGGAGTAATTGGCTACCGGGCTTTAAGACTCTCAGGGATGGAAGATGGGAAAGTGCTGGGACTTTATGGGTTTGGAGCCTCCGCCCACATTGTCATTCAGGTTGCTAAACACAAATATCCCAACGGGAAAGTTTTCGTGTTTACGCGGCCCAACCAGAAGCAGCACCAGAATCTAGCTAGGGAACTGGGGGCTGACTGGATTGGAGCCACGGGCGATGCCTCACCGGAAAAGCTCGACTGCGCCATCGACTTCACTCCTGTGGGAGAGCCGATACGTGAAGCCTTAAGGAATTTGCAGAAGGGGGGAAGGGTTGTCATAAATGCCATCCGCAAGACAACGCCTGTTCCCGAGTTGGACTACACGGAGCATCTCTGGTACGAGAAGGAGCTGAAAAGTGTGGCCAATGTAACAAGAAGGGATGCTCAAGAATTCCTGTTCTTGGCGGCCGAAATTCCCATCGTCCCTGAAACCCAGGAATTTAGGCTAGAAGAAGCCAACGAGGCCTTAATCCTGCTCAAGGAAGGCAGAATCCGCGGCGCAGGAGTCCTGAAGATAGCTGGCTAACTGAAGGCAAGAGCCTGATAATGACAGGAAGGAGAGATCACGATGTTACGAGATCTGATAGCGAAGAATAGAAGCTATCGACGGTTTTATCAAGAAGTTGACATAAACCTTGAGACCTTAAAAGAACTTGTGGACCTTGCCCGGCTCTCGGCATCGGCGAAGAATTTTCAGCCCCTTAAGTACATGCTTTCCTGTGACCGCCAGAAGAACGCACTGATATTCCCGAACCTCGTGTGGGCCAGATTTCTGACGAACTGGCCAGGCCCTCCGGAAGGGGAGAGGCCCTCGGCATACGTTGTTATTCTGGGGGATACAGAGGTAAGCAGGTTCTGGGACTACGACGCCGGGATAGCGGCGCAAAGTATCCTGCTGGGGGCAACTGAGAAGGGTCTGGGTGGCTGTATGATCGCCAATATACGAAAAGAAGGACTTCGCAAGGACTTAAAGATACCGCCACGATATGAGATACTACTTGTGTTGGCTGTAGGCAAGCCCAAAGAAAAGGTAGTGATAGAAACGGTCGGCCCGGGCGGAGACACGAAGTACTGGCGCGACAGTGAAGGGGTGCACCATGTGCCCAAGCGCGCCCTCGATGAAATAATCATCGGTTAGCTGGTGCCGTCAACCGCTGTCTTTGAAGTGAAGAAGGCTTTGCCAGGAAGGAGATAGCTTATGGAAGTTAGGCTTAATACGCATGGGCCGAACTCATTGGCAACAAAGGTCTTCTATAGTGACGAAAGCGGTTTCGAAGTTGCCTCCGTAATCGTAGCGGGCAAGACTGATGCGGTTCTCATCGATGCACAGTGGACATTATCAGATGCCCACCGGGTAATCGCCGAGATACTGGAGACAGGCAAATATCTTAGGACGATCTATATTACGCATGCACATCCCGACCATTACTTTGGATTGGGCACTATTGCAAAAGCCTTCCCGGAAGCCCGGGTTTTAGCGCTGCCTTCGGTAGCTCGTGTCATCAACAAACAGTTCTTTGGCAAAATAGAGCACTGGGAGAAAGTTATAGGAGTCATAAACGTACCCAGAAAAACAGCCAAAATCGAGTCTCTCACCGAGAACTACTTCGAACTGGAAGGGAAACGCATCGAGATTGTCCCCGAAGTTATGGGGGACATGACATACAACACAGTAGTCTGGATTCCTTCCATACGGACTCTGGTCGGCAGTGATGTTCTTTTCAATCAAGCGCACCCTTTTACATGCGAGCTTACTGCGGAAGAACGACAGCAATGGATACGGGACATCGAGCGCCTGGAGAAAATGGATGCTGAAGTAATAATTCCTGGCCATCAGAAACCGGGAATGCCCTTTGACTCCAGCTCGTTCGATTTTACCAAGGACTATCTTGTCGCTACTGAAGAAGAACTGGCAAGAACGAAGGATGTGGCCAGTTTCTATTACGCCATGGTCAAACGCTTCCCGGAAGCTAATCTTTTCATCAGTAATGAAATGAACGCAAATGTGTTCAAAGGCGGAATGAGCTGGAATTGGCGGGAATATTAGGGTATCGTTATTGAGCATTGAAAACAACCCAGGAGGATGGAATCTATGAAACTAAAGGACAAGGTAGCTATCGTCACCGGTGGGGGGACTGGCATAGGGAAGGCCATTAGCCTGGCCTTGGCCAGCGAAGGAGCGGCTGTGGTCATGGCCGCTCGTAACCTCTCACGGCTGGAAAAGGCAGCCAAAGACATCAAATCTAAGGGCGGCAGGGCAAAAGCCATACAAGCCGATATTTCTGACCATGAGCAGGCAAAGCGGATGGTAGCCCAAGCCATTAAAGACTTCGGACAGATTGATATTTTGGTGAATAATGCTGCCAGGGGTACCTTTAATAACGCTGACGTAGTGGATATGGATCCAAAGGAGTGGGATGATTGTCTGGCCATAAATCTAACAGGCATTATGTATTGTTCTCGAGAGGCACTTAAATGTATGATTCCCCGGAAAAGCGGCAATATTATCAACATCAGCAGCGTGGCGGGAATGTCCGGAGTTCCTAAAGAAAGCCCGTACGGCGCCAGCAAATGGGGCGTAATTGGCTTTACAGAGACTCTGGCCATTGAAGTCGGTAGATTCGGTATTCGTGTCAACTGCATCAGCCCTGGAGCTACCCGGACCCAGGAATTTGAAGACTGGGTCAAGGTTTCGGCCACTGATGCTGGCATCACCTACAAAGAAATGATGCGTAGGATCACGAATAATAATGCCCTGAGGAGAATAGCCGAACCATCTGAAGTAGCGGCCTGTGTCGTGTTTCTGGCTTCAGATGATTCCAGCGCTATGACTGGACACAACCTCGTTGTCAGTTGTGGCTTTCATTTAATCCACCCAAACATGATCCAGTGAGCACGTGCCGAACCATCCGCTGGATGGTATAATCATCGGATAAACACAGACTGAAGGGAAGAGGATTATGCCACGCTATTTTATTTGGACCATCGGCTGTCAGATGAATAAGGCGGAGTCCCAGCAAATAGCTGGATATCTAGATTCTGCCGGCTGTGGGGCAGCGACCTCTTTTACCGACGCCGATCTGGTGGTTCTCAACACCTGCGTGGTTAGACAGAGTGCCGAGAACAAGGTGCTGGGCACCCTGGGCCTTTTGAAAGGCTTGAAGGATGAACATCCCGATCTCCAAGTACTTGTCACCGGATGTTTCGTCAACTCTCACACCATGGAATTGCGGAGACGATTTCCTCACGTTGACTTACTATTCAAGCCTGGCGATTACTCTGAGCTGGTTGCCTGGGGGCAAAAGCAAGGCACACCTATTGTCAAGAAGTTGCCTCGCTATCCTGGCAATGTCGCTACGCTGGCTCCCTCGCCATGCACTCTTATCCCCATCATCCAGGGCTGTGATAATTTCTGCTCATATTGCATTGTCCCCTACAGGAGGGGGAGGGAGGTGAGTCGACCTGTAGAGGAAGTAGTCTGTGGAGTGAGAGAACTGGTGAAAAGAGGCACGAGAGAAGTGACTCTGGTGGGGCAGAACGTTGATTCCTACGGACACGATTTGCCCGGTCACCCCGACCTGGCCGATTTGCTGAATGAATTAGCCAACATAGATGACCTTATCAGGATTCGCTTTCTGACCAATCACCCCAAGGATATGAGCCTGAAGCTCATCGAGGCTATGGCTTCCCTGAGGAAAGTCTGCGAGCATCTGGAGTTACCTGTGCAGTCAGGGGATGATGATATACTGAAGGGCATGAGGCGAGGATATACCGTGGGGCGATATAAAGAACTTGTTCACACTATCCGCTGTAGAGTGCCTCAAATATCCCTGAGCACAGACCTGGTCGTGGGCTTTCCTGGAGAAACTGAGGGGCAATTTGAGCACAGTCTGTCTCTGGTCGAGGAAATGAGGTTTGATGTCGTTCATGTGGCGGCCTATTCTCCTCGCCCGGACACCATTGCCTCTCGGGAATATGAGGACAATATTTCTGCGGAGGTGAAAAAGGAAAGGCTCAATAAGATTGAACAGCTTCAGGCGGCTGTGGCCAGCGAGATCAACTCGCAACTTCAGGATCAGGAAGTAGAGGTACTGGCGGAAGGCAAAAAGGGAGGGAAATGGTATGGCCGCACCCGGAGCAACAAGCTGGTATTCTTTGAAGATGCTGGAGACTGGCAGGGCCAATTGACGATGGTCGACGTTCAGAGAACGAGCCCTTGGTCGCTGACGGGCCGGGTTAAGAAATAGTTAATTAAAGGAGGTCAAGTTATGGAAACATGGGGAATGCTTATCTTTTTGGTGGCAATTTTTGCCGTTATGTATTTCCTGATGATCAGGCCGAGGCAGAAGCAACAGAAACAACACGAGGCGATGATGCAGGAACTGAGGCCGGGGGATAGGGTGATTATAGCTGGCGGGATTTACGGGCAAATTGACAGTCTTAGTGAAGATACTGCTATTATCAAGATAGAATCGGGAGCAACAATGAAGGTTGCCCGAAACAGCATACTTGGCAAACAGGAAGTTGAGGAGAGTAGTAAGGGAATATTTTGACGTTTATGCCTGAGGGATTTTCTCTGGGCCGTCTCTTTTCTCCCAACAGTGTAGCTATCATAGGGGCTTCTCCAACCCCTTTTTCCGGGGGACATCAATTCACGCGTTTTCTTATAGAACACGGCTTCCAGGGCAGACTCTATCTGGTGAACCCGACAGCAGGTGAGATTCTAGGACTAAAAGTCTATCCCCGGCTAACAGAAATCCCTGATTCCAGCGTGGACTATGTGATCTCCTGCATACCTGCCGAGAGTGTGTTGTCTTTACTCGATGACTGCGGCAAGAAAAACGTCAAGCTTGTCCACTTATTCACAGCCAGACTGAAGGAGACAGGAAGAGACAAAGAGACGAAGCTTCAAAGCGACATTCTGGAAAAAGCGAGGAAGCTGGGCATTAGAATTCTCGGCCCGAATTGTATGGGAATTTATTATCCCGAGCTAGGTTTGTCTTTTAACTACGGGCTGCCCAGGGAAAGCGGGCCGGTGGGTGGATTTTTTCAGAGCGGCGGCGGAGCCGCGGAATTTGTCCGTTACGCTGCTTTGAGAGGAGTCCGTTTCAGCAAAGTCATAAACTATGGCAATGCCTCAGACATCGACGAGGTTGAGTTACTAGACTATTTCGCCTCTGACGACAAAACAAAAGTGATTGCCTCCTACATCGAGGGAGTCAAAGACGGCGGCAAATTTGCGAGGGCGCTGGCACCGGCTGCGAGAAAAAAGCCGGTCATAGTCCTAAAAGGAGGGAGGAGCAGAGCAGGGGCAAAACTGGCACTCTCGCATACTGCATCATTGGCTGGCTCTATCGATGTTTGGCAGGCACTGCTAAGGCAATACGGAGCCATTATGGTCAGTAATTTCCAGGAGCTAATAGACCAGGTTGTGGCATTTACCCTTTTGCCGCCTATTACAGGCAGGAGAGTAATCGTTGCTGGAGGCGGAGGCGGCAAGAGTATGGTCTCCGCCGATGTGTGGGAAGAAGAGGGCTTCGACCTACCAGAACTAACTGCGGAGTTCAGAAAGAAGCTTAAAGAGAAAGTTCCTCAGCTCTGGGACTGGGTGAGAAATCCGATAGATGCCTCTCTTTTTCAAGGGACACCCCTGCTGGACATAAACCTAATGGAGTGGCTCAGTAGTGAAGACGGATTTGATATTTGCGTTGCCAACTTGACTCAGGACGACCCTTTGCCCAATGATGTATGGGAAAAAGTGCTGGCACCAAACTTCTTGAACAGCGTAGCGGCAATTAAGAAGAAAGGCAAGCCTGTAGTTTGTGTTATTGAGACGGGAGAAATTGGCCCGGCGGAGATGGAAAGCTGGAAGTGGAGGGCTATTGCCGAGACGAGAAGGCAAATTGTTGATCAGGGTCTGGCGGTTTTCCCTTCTCCGGAGAGTGCCGCGAAAGCAGTGAGGAGATTGGTAGATTACTGGGCATGGCGGGAAAGTGAAGACGAATTATTATGACTATATTATAGTGGGCAGCGGCATTGCTGGGCTTTATATTGCCTTGCTGGCTATAGAACGGGGCAGTGTCCTCATCCTGACTAAGGGCAGCATAGATGACTGCAATACCAAGTATGCTCAAGGTGGCATCGCTGTGGCCATGGGCAGGGATGATTCTCCTGGCTTGCACTTCAAAGACACGATGGCGGCCGGCGCTGGTTTATCTGATCCTGAGGCCGTGCGAATATTGACCGAAGACGCTGCTGATTGCATCGCTGACTTGATCAGGTTTGGAGTGCCCTTTGACACTCTGAACGGCGAAATTACCTTGACCAGAGAGGCAGCCCACAGTGTGCCGCGCATCCTGCATGCTGGCGGAGATGCCACCGGGGAACATATCGAGGTGACCCTGAGTCGACAGGTGCACTCTAGTCGCATCAAAGTATTGGAGAACTGCCTGGCCAACCAGATCTTGGTGCAGAGGGGCAGAGTAGTCGGCGTGACAGCTCTCGATTCCAACACTGGCTCTGTGGAGGAGTATAGCTGCAAATTTCTCGTCTTGGCTACTGGTGGTGCCGGGAGGTTGTTCAAATACACTACTAACTCCGATGTGGTCACCGGCGACGGGATAGCGTTGGCTTTTGAAGCTGATGCCGAAATAACCGACATGGAGTTCTTTCAGTTTCATCCTACCGTTTTGCGCCTGCCGGGAGTAGCTCCTTTCCTAATCTCTGAAGCAGTCAGGGGAGAAGGTGGCATGCTGAGAAATGTGGAAGGCCATCGCTTCATGCCGGACTATGCTGACAAAGCTGAGCTAGCGACCAGAGATATTGTGGCTCGCAGCATAGTCTACGAGATGAAGAAGACTCACAGCGACAGAGTGTTTCTGGATGTTGCGCGTCTGCCCTCTCGCTTGATTACCACCCGCTTTCCCCACATATATCGCTTTTGTCGGGAGCACGGGCTGGACATCACCAAGGGGCTTATCCCCGTCGCCCCGGCCGCTCACTACCTTATGGGAGGGGTGAAGGTCAACATCTGGGGAGAGACAAATATTCCGGGGCTGTTTGCTGCTGGCGAGACTGCCTGCACCAGGGTGCATGGTGCCAACAGGCTAGCATCAAATTCCTTGCTTGAGTCAGTTGTTTTCAGTAAAAGAATAGTTCAGCGTACTGAAATGTCTGCGCCACCTCCTCATGGCAAAAAGCGGGGCGGCAAAACAATCTCCTGTTGTCTCCCCGAACGTGAGGCATTGTCTAGGGTAGCGTCGCCTAACCTGCCCAACCTGCAGTCCCTTATGTGGGACAGAGTAGGAATCATCCGTTCTGGAAAAAGCCTCAAAGAGGCGGCAGGCATCCTGGCCACCTGGCAGAGCCTCCTACCTCGACCCAGTGATCGCCCTTCGTATGAACTGAATAATCTGGTATTATGTGCCAGGCTCGTGAGTGAGGCTGCTTTGCTCCGGGAAGAGAGTCGCGGTGCTCACTTCCGCACAGACTTCGCACAGACTTCGCCGGAATGGCAAAAGCACATCGTATTTAGGAAGAATGCCATCAAATAAGCTCCAGATTGAAGAAATCATTGACCGCGCTTTGGCTGAGGACCTTGGTAAAGGCGATGTCACCACCGAGGCGCTAGTACTTGGCGACCATCGAGGTACGGGCTTTATTGTGGCTAAGAAGGAAGGTGTCCTGGCTGGTATGAACGTGGCCAGACAGGTTTTCCATCGGGTTGACCCGGAGTTGAAGGTGGAGGTTTTTCTGGAAGATGGGGCCAAAGTCAAGCCGAGCAGCGAAATAGCTAAGGTATCGGGCAGCATTGCCAGCATTCTCAAAGCGGAGAGGGTCGTATTGAATTTCTTACAGCGTTTGAGCGGCATTGCCTCGGAAACCAATCGGTATGTGGAAGCGGTCAAGGGATTGCCTGTGCGCATCATGGATACCAGAAAGACCACCCCGGGCCTGAGGTCGCTGGAGAAGCACGCCGTCAAGGTGGGTGGTGGTGAGAATCACCGCATGAGTTTGGGCGATGGCATACTCATCAAGGACAATCATCTGGCGGCGCTCCGTAGCCAGGGATTAAACATCGGACAGGTTGTGGCCAAGGCAAAGGAGAGTGGTCCGCAGCAACTGCTGGTCGAGATAGAGGTGGGGACCGTTTCGGAAGCTTTGGAAGCCGTCGGGGCCGGGGCAGATATCGTCATGCTTGATAACATGAGTGTCGAGGATATGCGTAAAGCGGTAGAATCTATTCATGGTCGTGCTTTGATTGAAGCCTCGGGGGGAATTACGCTGGATAATGTCCGGGCCGTAGCCGAAACCGGCGTTGATTTTGTTTCTATCGGTGCCCTTACCCACTCCGCCAAGGCCTTGGACATCAGCCTTGAGCTTGAAGGCTAGTGATCAAAAGAATCAGCGGGCGCTCTTCTCAGAAATAACCAGATATCGTTCAGGATTGTCCTCGAAGCGGGTTATCTTCAATGACGCCTGCTTTATCATCTCTCTTAGCTGAGATTCGTCCGGCAGAAGGTCATTTGCGATTAGGCCACCGATGGATTTATGAAGCTGGTTGAGCATTTCCCGACTCATGGTGTGGCAGATGGCCAGACGGCCGTTGTCATTGAGCACCCGGGCTATTTCCTGTAACGCTTTGACCTTGTCGCCAAAATGGGGAAAGGCGCTGTTGCAGATAGCCAGATCCACGGAGTCATCAGCGAGGGGAAGGGCGAGGACATCAGCCTGAGCAAAACCAACTATAGGCGGAAAGGCCTTGACTTGCGCTTGAACCAGCATCTCCGCGGAAAAATCCAGAGCTACAATTTTTCCCTCGTCACCCACTTCTGCGATTAGAAAGGGCAAAAGGGCGCCCGTACCGCTGCCGATATCAAGTACATAATATCCCGGTCTGATGCCTAATTCCTTGACGATGTTGGCTAGACGCTTCAACCTCTCTGGGGTAAGCTCTTTGTCCCAGGTCGGGGCTAGCTGGTCGAAATATTCTTGAAGTTGCATAGCTAACCTGCTAGCGGAACTTGCCGCCATCCCTTCACCTTTCTCTTGGGAGAGAACGCCGTCGCCAGGCCGAAGATAATAGCAGAAGTTATCACTATGGCTGCTCCTGAAGGGATGTCCAGCAAATATGAGGCAGCCAATCCAGCCCAGCAGGAAGCGACGCCAAAAGCCGCAGCCATGAGCAGCATCTTTTTCAAGCTGTAGGTGAGTTGATAGGCAGCGGCTGCCGGATTGAGGATGAGACTGTAAATAAGCAAGCCGCCTATGCTTTGCAGCGAGGCGGTGACGGTTACGCCGGTAGAGAATAGCAGGCCATAGAAAATAAGAGTTGCCGGAATGCCTACAGCCAAAGCTACCTGGCGGTGGCAAATCACAGCCTGAATTTCCTTGTAGAAGGCAACCACCAATGCGACTATTACGCCAGCCATGGTGGCTAGAAAAATGATGTTGTGTCGAGTGACGGTCAATATGCTCCCCCATAACAGATTCAGGGCTTCCGTCCTGGCCCCGGGCATCAGGCCCATGAACAGGAAAGCCAGCCCCAGCATCAGGGAGAAAACAATGCCTATCGAAGTATCGGGGTTCAATTCCCCGCGGTCAGCCACTGGTCCGATAACGGCTGCCGACGCCAGGCTGAAGAGCAGGGCACCAATCAAGGGATTAAACCCCAGCCAGAGGCCGAGGAGAGCTCCGGCAAAAGCAGCATGGGCAATGCATACCCCGATAAAGGAGAGGTGCATGGTGACCACGAAAACGCCAACCACAGAACAGGTTATGCCCCCCAGTAGCCCGGCCAGGATGGCATTCTGCATGAACTGGTACTGTAATATAGATAGAGCCATTCCAGCATCCGTCCTCACGTCTGAAGCGGGGCAATGCCGTTTGGCACTGAGATCGGGGCCTCGTAAAGCTGGCTCAGCACCTCTTCCCGGAGCATTGACTCCGGGCTGCCCTGCCGCCATACCTTGCCTTCCTTCATTAGGATCAATCGCTGGCAGATAGGCGGCAGCGTTCTCAGGTCATGGGTTACAAAGAGAGTGGTCATGTGGTATTCCCTATGAATGAGCTGTATCAGGCTCAAGATTTCATGTTGAGCCTTTTGGTCTATCGAAGCAGTCGGCTCGTCGAGAAGAAATATTTCGGGCTGCTGAACCAGAGCGCGGGCAATGGCCGCCCTTTGGTATTCGCCCCCGGATAGATGTCCTATCGGGCGCTGGGATAAATGAGCCATGCCCACCATTTCCAGTACCTTATCTACTATCTCCCAGTCAGCCCGTGTTGGCCGATGGAATAGTCCCAGGCGTCCGTAGCAGCCTACCATTACCATCTCTCTGACACTGATGGGCAACCTGGGGTCGATATTCTCTACCTGAGCTACGTAGCCTATGCGCTTTCTTAGGCTATTGCCATTTGTCCCGTTCAGCCGCGACCCCAATACCCAGACTTGTCCATGGACCAGTTTGCCCAGGCCGTTGATCACTGTGAGCAGGGTAGTTTTGCCGGCGCCGTTAGGTCCGATGATGCCGACGAATTCTCCTTTCCTGATCTGGAGAGACACGCCCTGCAAAGCCACATCTTCCCGGTAAGAAACCACAGCATCTTGAATCCTGATGACTGTATTATCCATATTATTCCTCCCATTCGTTCAAAGCTGCCAGCAGTAAATCAACATTCTTGTCTATTGCCTTCTCCCAGGTTTCGGTGTTTTCCAGGCCACCGGGGAAGTTAGATATGGTTACTGGGATGGCTGCGATGTCCTGTTCCATAGATATAGATGCTCCCAACGTCGTGGTGCCGCTCTGGAGATTATCGATGACTAGCACTACCCCGGCTTCCTGAGCGTCAACTATCAGCTGTGCCACCTGCGCCGGGGTTAAGTCTTCAGGCCGGCCAAAGGTAGCCACGACATCGAACCCGGCCCACCTCACAAATCCTGCCTGCATCTCGGCGCAGATTACCTTCACTCCCTCTATTCCGGCATCCTGCAATCTACCTTTCACCACGTCGCCATAGGCCGAGATGGCCTGTTCCCTGTCTGTGGCGTTCCCCTGATAGTACGCGGCGTTCTCCGGATATAATTCGCACAGGGCTTGAGCAATTTTGCCCACTCCTTCCGCCTGAACCGCTGGCACCATCCAGTTGCCTGTGACATTAAGGACCG
>JAOUDT010000140.1 GCA_029859145.1 Dehalococcoidia bacterium | reverse complement strand
AGAGCTTGCAGGGCGGCAGAATAAACCCGTAGTGGTCGTACTACCGCCTGGCTCTGTTGAAGCGGACAGATTGCGGATAGAGCAGAGACTCCTGGAGGCTTCCATCCCGGTCTTTTGCTCCATGGAACGTGCTGCCAGAGCCGTCTGCAGACTTAACCAATATTCCTGCTGGCAGGAGGCTACATGAGGCCGCCAAGCTGCGGCCCTGTGTGAACTTGATAAGCCCGCGACCCGAATTTCAAACCATGATACAAAACCACAATACGGAAAAAATCGACCTGGAATGGAATGACGATGATGTGGTCCCTGCTGTGGTCTACCCCAACCTTGACTTCTTATTTCAGCAAATGCTCCGTTTGACTCTGAAAGAAGTAGCGGCCGGTCATGGAGAACTAATACTGGATGTTGGCTGCGGCAGGGCTATTGATGGGGCACAGCTATGCGAAAAGGGAGCGCAGGTTGTCGGGCTGGAACCTTCCCGAGTAATGCTGGTTCGAGCTAAAGAGTACCTCAGTCAAAGTAGCTCCCGTGTAGCTTTGGCCCAGGGAATAGGGGAGAACCTTCCTTTTAAGCCGCACTCCTTTGACAAAGTCATGTGTAAGGGGGCGTTAGACCATTTCCTCTCCCCCGACAAAACAATGGAGGAGATTGCCCGCGTACTCAAGCCTCAAGGAGAGATGATAATCTCCATAGCTAACTTCAATAGTCTGGGTTTCCGCCTGGGAAAGAGGTTATATCCGGTGACAAAGTTTCTTTCCCCTTCTCTGGCTAAGGAGAGGAAGCCATGGGAGCTACCACCAGACCACAAATATAAATTTGACTATCCACTACTGGGCAGCTTGGTGAAGCAGCATTTTGAAGTCAAGAAGGCAAAGGGAATATCCCTCTTCTTCGGACTCCCCGCGTGGGGTAGCCTTCTCTCCAGACTTCCCCATTCTGTTTCCTATGCTCTTCTGAAGACATTAGATAGACTAGCCCGACCTTTTCCATCCCTGGCAGACGTTGTCCTGATGAAATGTATTCCAGTTGACGAGCCAAAATAGCTGTTCCGTGCCAGACAGGCGAGAGCATAGAAAGACTTCGGCTCTACCCCTGCAACAAGTAGGAATCTGCGTCAGAAAGCCACCATGGTTGCCCATACCTAGCGAAGCCGCCATCCCAAGGAGGTCAAACGCAGGAAGGGCACCGCTTGACAGTTGGCGTCCCCACAGAGGTGAAGGGGAATCACCTTGTTGGGGTGCACATACCGCGATAGTTTCGGCAGATGGGATGCCAACAAAGAAAGGCAATTGACTCTGCCATGGTTGTGGCATAAAATAAGCTCGAAAACCTACTGAGCCAGCTATGACAGAAACTCTAGCCTTTGGAAACAGCGACGAAAAGACAGAAGGGACCATCTACATCGGTCGCTGATTACCACCCAGCAAGGAGAGGTTGTTTGAGCAGTCTGTTCGTAGTAGCTGGCACCTGGTTGTGGTCCTTGCCACATTACCTGAGAGAACACGGGGCATTCGGGTTGCCCTAAGGACATATTTGGCAAGAGCGAGATATGGTTAAAAAGTTACTTCTCGTCCTGCTTATAATGGCCATTGTCGCCATTAGTTTTTTTGCTGTCCGTGACTTGCGCCCGTACCCACAGAACCTGGGTGAGTATTTACAGGACTTGTTTGTCAGCAACGGGATAGCTCCAGATAAAGACGATTTTTTTGAGCCTGTAGAAGATCCCTATCTTGCCTTTGCTAAGATACTGAATCTTATCTCCAGTTCTGCACAGGGTGATG
The DNA here is from genome assembly GCA_029859145.1 of Dehalococcoidia bacterium. Classification (GTDB taxonomy): domain Bacteria; phylum Chloroflexota; class Dehalococcoidia; order GIF9; family AB-539-J10; genus RBG-13-51-36. The sequence continues at coordinate 2,004 of JAOUDT010000140.1, read as the reverse complement.
ACAGGATGAGTATGAGAAAAGCGAGGGAAATCTCAGAACAATTCCTTGCCGTCAAAGATAAAGTGTACCTCGACGGGCTCTACGGCAAAATTGATATGCATGAGCATTACTGGTTCACTGGCAATATCGACTTATTCTTGAGGTCCCTTGGCTGTTTAGGCATCTCCAAAGTCGTGCTTGTCCCCACCGGTAACTCACCCGACAACAAATTCTACAAGCTTTATTGGGCGTTCTTGATGATGTGGGCCAAGCATTACCCTGATCAAGTCATACCCTTTTGCACAGTTGACGAAGCCGATCCCCGCGCTGCCGAGCTCGTTGAGCAGTACATTTTGGAAGGGGCAAAGGGTGTGAAGTTGATTGGGGGCCACCCAGCTTACTATGACGAGCCTCTCAATTCAGAAAACATGTACAAGGTATATCAGAAGGCAGCTGAATATGATGTCCCAGTTCTGTTCCACTCCAGTCTTATCAACATTCCCGAACTACGGTACCAGTTGGACGAAGTGCTTTCAGATTTCCCAGAAGTCACTTTCATCTTTGCTCATTACGGGAACACATTAATGGGAGGAATTTATCTTGACGTGATCGCCGAACTCCTGGACAAACACCCAAATTTGTATACCGACATGTCCCACGGCAGCGGTATTACGGCGTACCACCGATATCTAGAGCAGTACCTGGAGACGATAAAGAATTTCATTATAGAGTACCAGGACAGAATCCTGTTTGGTTCGGATCTTATCTTATCCATTACAACTAATGATTTCGACTGGCTCTATGAGAGGGTAAAGTGTGAAATTGACCTTTGTCAGAAGGCGGAATATACCATGGGTACCAGATTTAGCTGCAACTGTCCGATAGCGGACGAGGTACATCAAGGCTTTGATTTTGATGAAGAGATTCTCAGAAAGATCTACTACGAGAATCCAAAGAAAGTTCTTGGCCTTTGAATTGTTGAAATCGCTTGGTTTAGCCAATCATCGACTCTTCGGCTCTCTGTTCCCTATGGTATTCTAAGGATAGGAGACAAATTAGCTCGACCCATCCCCTCCCTGGCTGACGTTATCCTCATGAAATGTGCTCCAGTTGATAGGCCAAAATAACACTGCTCCGGGAAAGTAAATAAACCTTTACAATTCCTGCTGTCCAAACTATAATGCCCTGTTATGTCCTCTATAGGAAGCAGTGGGTTTTCTGCCGTCCTGGCCAAAATATCTCAACTGTTGACTATCCAGAAAAAGCAAGGCTACATTGTTGGTGGCTTCATTCGCGATCGGCTTTTGAAAAGACGAACCAACGACATAGATATTGCTGTAAGCGGCGATGCCATTAGCATAGCCCGCAAAATAGCCAAACAACTAGGGGGCAAATTTGTGCTCCTTGACGATGTGCACAATGTAGCGCGAGTGGTGGTGATTGAAGGTGAGCAGCCAGAAAAGCCTGCACAGAATCAGGAATTGCGTGGTACAGAGTGGCATTTCGATTTCTCTTCTTTCAAGGGAGACATTAAATCAGATCTTGCTCGCCGCGATTTCACGATCAATGCCATGGCTGTAGAACTAAGCCAGTTTGCCGCCGCCTGGACGGCCAACAGGATGAGATCCCGAAAATCGGCAGCTGCTGTGGCGCAAAAACGGCCTTCCCTGAAGCTCATCGACCCTTTTTCTGGTAAGCAGGACTTGAGGGACAAAATAGTGCGGCGGGTAAGTCAGCAGATATTTGAAGCCGATGCCGCCAGACTCTTGCGGGCGGTGAGGCTGGCTGGCGAGCTTAACTTCACTATAGAGCCAGAAACAGAATCTTTAATCCGCCGCTATTCTCAGTCTATCACTGACGTCCCGGGTGAGAGAGTTAGAGAAGAGTTACTTCGTTTAGTCAGCTTGCCTCGAGCCGCTTACTACCTGAGATACTTGGACAAACTTGGCGTGCTTTTCACGCTAATCCCGGAGCTAGCGGAGGGCAAGGGCGTAGAGCAGCCAACAGTGCACTTCTGGGATGTCT
>JAOUDT010000139.1 GCA_029859145.1 Dehalococcoidia bacterium | reverse complement strand
TCCTCGATTAGCGATCAGTACAGATTTGAGCATATGCTGGTCTACTCAATTGAATAGTCTGGCCCAAAAACTGGTACAGAGCCAAGCCCAAAAGACCCATTCCAAGGACAGTCACTCAGTCTCTCCAGAGGAGGGTGGTAATCCGCCAATTGACTACAACCCCGAGAACTCCCCACCATGGCTATCGATAACCCAGAAATGTATCTTATTTTCTACGGTTCGTCAATATAGCAGCTAGGCTTCACCATGTAATGCCACACACCCGGCTTGACGTGAGCTTGCAAGATAGGGGTATTCAGCTACAAATCAGGGAAACGCTCTTCTTCACCGAAACCCTATTCTGTTCGTGCAGGATAACCGGGGTAAACCCCGTTTCATTCTGATTATTGACAAATTATTGACAACTTCTCAGACTTGATTGGAAGCTAACCTGGAAAGCGACAATACCATAGCAATAAGAACCGCGATAGCTGATGACAGCAAAAGTCCCGGATGGAACGGCAACTCCAAAATTCGAAATAATGATTATGTCACCAGATTCTTATCCCAATAACGTTCACTGTCAATATTGATTTATCGTCAGACTTCGCTGGCTTAGCAAATGGTATAATAAGATTAGCATTAAGCTGATATATCTAACTAGGAAAGAAAGGAGTCAATAAGAATGGCAGAAATTCCAAACGATGTGAAGCGGATGCTCTTCGAGAGAAGTCCAAAGTTATGTTGTCGGATGAACAGCATCCTGACCTACTTGGGTATTGCGTTCATGCTGATTGGCATCATTAGCGATGCCATGAATAAGGTGCTGGGTTTGGAATCCACTCATTGGTTCATCATGGCGGTTGGATTTTGGATGCTAGGCATCTTTACATGGTTCAGGGGATACTACTCAGCAAAGGAAGAGCTAGATTAGTTAGCCACTTGACTACGCGCGTGGTAAAATATGATAACCTCTCCAGTGTAAAAAGAATATGATGAATAGTCAAGGGCGATAAATGGCCGATTTTAAGCGTGGGATCAAAGCGGGCGCGGCGGCTGCCGGGATCTATTTGATCACGTCTGTGATACTTGCCGCAATCGGCCAAACGTTTTACTTCCGTACGGACTTTGTGTCCGCAGCAGGACTCGGATTCCAGCTCGGGTTTGTGGATTCCTTTGTTTTGGCTAGCTCGATTTGGAGCTATGTGTTCAGGGGGATCGTATTCGGGGCGATTTTTGCTGCTCTATATGGTTTCCTCCCAGGGGCTACCAGTGTTAGAAAAGCAGTAGTGCTTTCCGTGTTCCTTTGGATAGTCGGTGCAGTAGGGGCTATCTACATGACGCCGGGGTGGCCTAGCGGTGGGACTTTTACGGTGGCGGGTCTGTTGCCGGTTTCCCTATCTTCGATCGGCCTGACGCTCGTCAGCATTCTGTCCGCTCTGGCCTTCGGTGCAGTGGTAGGCGCTATATGGAACAGGTTAAAGGGGAAAGAAGTGATGGAGGTGAGAAATGGCGCGCCAGCATTGCTGGTGGGGTTAATCTTGGGGGGACTGGGGTGGGCATCGGAGACTGTCGGTTTGTCTCTAAGTGTAGTGATTGGAGGAATTCCCATATCACAGATACTGGAGCGGGCTGGGCCCTTCTGGTGGCCGACCACCCTTTACGTGTCAGTTGTTTTCCTCGGACTCCCAGGCTGGGTTCTTGCCTTCCTGGCCTGGAGAAGGACGAGAAGGGGTGAATCTGCAATTAAATTGGGTGTGCCTGGAGGCGCAGTCATGGCACTGACCGGCGTTATGCTGCTTGAGGGGGTTCTCGCTATTATTGGCGCCGTGCTCAGCAGGCGCAAGGCCACCACCGAACTCAGCATCGTGGAAAATGAGCAATAACGACAGGGAAGGTTTTAGTCTCCGCTGGATGCGTTGTGCGCAAACTGGTAATACTGGATTGTGACCATGCGCCATCAAACACGCTGAACGGCAAAATTTCTATGTTATTGTGTCCCCACAATCCCTTTTTTGGCTGCGGAATAGGAGAGAGTCTATAACTGTCATTCTCTTCCAAACCCCTTTCTATCCCTTTTATTTGCTCCTAAATAAACGTTAGGAGTATTTATTAGGGGCGTTAAGAGGGAGTCCGTTGCCCAAGCCAAAGGGTGTACCACTTTCTTGCGGTGTGTAGCCATATTACACACGTCACTCGACTTCCGTGCTTTTCTATGCTAGCATGCATCAATCGCCGACGCTCTACCCGAATTCCTTCAGGAGGTAAACCAGCCATGGTTGTAGAAAAGCAAAAGAAGACGATAAACCGACTGAAATCAATGTACCCGCTCAGGGCCAAGGTAAATGAAACATATCTGAAGAGCATCGAAGCTATACAGGCGGGCAAGCCCGCTGTCTGGGGAATGCTCAATTTCTATTACGGAGACCCCATCCTGAAGGCCATGGACATAGAAGTGGTCTATCCCGAGAACTATGGCGCTATTGCCGCGGCTATGGGAGTTGCCCGGCAATACCTGGACCGGGCTGACGCCGAAGGATTTCCTACTCACCTTTGCGGTTACAGCTTGACCACCTTGGGCTATGCGTCCAGAATGATGAAAGAATTGAAGGGGCAGATACCTCCGGAAGCTCCTCTCGGAGGAATGCCCAAGCCATTATTCCTTATGTCCTCGGCCGCTATCTGCGATGCCAGATACAAGTGGTTCCAGGCACTGGGGCGCTACATGGACGTCCCTGTATGGCCGCTGGAGGCACCTATTCCCGGCATCAAGGAATTTTTCATCGAGGGCTACTACGACAAAATGGTGAAACTGGGAGTACAGCATCTCAGGGACTTTGTTGCTTTCGTGGAAAAAATGGTGGGCAAGAAGATGGACTGGGACAGGCTGGACAATACTGCCAACCTCATGATAGAGGTTAATCGTGTTTGGCACGAAGTCAACGAACTGCGCAAAGTAAGACCCTGCCCAATGCACAGCCGGGATTTTTGGAGCGCCATGCCCGCTGCCCTGTTCCTGGCTGGCGACCTCGAGGACTCACTGAGACTCTACCACGACATGTACAAGGAGGTTAAAGATAGAGTCGATAGCCATGTAGGCGCCATTCCCGACGAGAAATACCGGCTGACATTCGCCGAGCTTCCCCCCTGGCACAGCCTGGCTTTCTTCGATAAGCTGGCTGATAGAGGATGGAATTTCGTCGTCGAAAGCTTTGGTTACCACCCGCCAATACCCGTTGACCTCAGCAAGGTCAGTGACCCACTGGAGCGAATCACCAAATTCAGCCTGCAATTCCTCGTGGGCTATTTCGAAGATGCCCGGAAACAGAATGTGCTCGGGGGCACTTCTGCCTATCCCTACCTGAAGTATGTCAAGGAATGGAAGTGCGATGGCGCACTGCTCCACCCCCTTATCAGCTGCCGCAGCGCTTCTACCCACCTGCCGTACGTCTCAGACATGCTCATAGAAAAACTCAAGGTTCCCTCACTGAGCATCGAAGGCGATATCGTCGACCTCCGCCTGTTTAACCCAGAAGATGCTTTGGCCAAGGCAGAGCCATTCGAGGAAACTATGGAGCACTACCGAAGTATGAGAAAACAGGCGGGGTTCGACTGGTGAAATAATCCTGGACTGCAAACTCGCAAGGAGGCAGCAATGTCAGATGAATCCAGAGGTCTCAACAAAGCCAAGGAAATCTACCTGGATAGTTCACGGAGAGCCAAGGAACTAAAGGCAGCGGGCAAAAAGATAATAGGCTATCCCTGTGCCTACGTCCCGCTGGAGATGCTTACTGCCCTTGACCTTGTCCCCTATCGGACATCCGCCG
>JAOUDT010000138.1 GCA_029859145.1 Dehalococcoidia bacterium | reverse complement strand
ATCGGGATAATTCGTTCTCCCTATAAAGACAAGGACCAAGTCCCCAACCAAGGCTATAGAAGCAAGAAAATCGCGCGGATAGAGGTATTCAAGGAATTCGAAGAAGGCCTACAGGACATTGAAGGATTCTCCCACATCGTCGTCATTTATTGGTTTCATAGGTCCCGGGGGTACCATCTATCGGTTAAGACTCCCTGGGATGATATTCCACACGGGCTCTTCGCCACAAGATCGCCCCATAGGCCCTGTCCCTTGGGATTGACGGTAGCGCAGCTGGTAGCCAGGGAAGGGAATGTCCTCAAGGTAAAAGGATTGGATGCTATAGACGGCACCCCAGTTCTAGACATCAAACCATATATCTCCTCAATAGACGAACAGTCCGCTGTTAAATCTGGCTGGCTTGAAGGCAAGTTAGGAAAGGAAAGAAGCTGACAACAACTCATATATTGATACTACTGGCAGCGGGAGCAGGTACCGGCTTTGCTAGCGGATTGTTGGGAATAGGTGGAGGAGCCGTCATGATCCCTGTCAGCTACTGGCTTATCCAGTCCATGGGTGTTTCTCAGGATCTTGCCATCAAAATAGCCTTTGGTACAAGTCTGTTGGTCATTTTGCCCACAGCCATAAGTGGGAGCTGGAGGCATAACAAAGAGAAGGCAGTTCGCTGGAAACCAGCCCTAGTTCTAGGTTCATGTGCTTTGGGCGGCGCACTGGTGGGAGCTACCTTGGCTGCACACCTTCCTGGTGAAGTACTGGAAAAGGGCTTTGGAGGGTTTATATTGGCTGTCGCTCTATGGATGGGTTTGGGCATGCTGCCCAAGTTCAAAAAAGAGGTTGCAGAGCCACGGGAGAATCTTGGCCTTGCAGCAGCTTGCGGATTTCCCATAGGGATGGTGACCGGCCTGACCGGCCTAGGCGGGGGCGTACTGATAGTCTCTGTGCTTGTGTTAGCCCTTAACTTTCCTATGCACGTTGCTGTGGGAACATCGGTGGCTTCCATAATACTTGCTAGCGTTGGTGGGATTGTTGGCTATATCGTAAATGGACTAGGGGTACCCGGCCTCCTCCCTCATTCCATAGGTTATATAAACTTGCCCATATGGCTATGCCTGGCAGCTACTAGCATGCCGATGGCCCAACTCGGGGCCCGGGCAGCACACGCCCTGCCCGCCAGACCACTAAGGTATATCTTTGTTGCTTTTCTCGTCTACGCGGGCCTAGAGATGATCGGTGCCTTTAGCTGGGTACAAAGTCTGTAGCTCCGATGGATAATTAGAATCGACGATATAACCGCCTCTACTAATCTACCAGAGTACGCTGCATATGGGTCTCAGGAATTCGAACTGACTAGAGTAAAGGCAGACAAGAAGCAGGAGCCCCAGAATTATCAGTATCGTGGCACCCACAGGTCTTGAATACTTGGCATAGCGGTCTCCCACCCTCGAAGTCAGGGCAAAAGCGGCTGTGCCGAAGATAACAAGGTCGTCCAGCATGAAAAATACAACATACAGCAGGATGTAGCCGTAGTATTGGAGGGTGGAGAGATTGGCCAGGGACAAAACCTGGGTGAAAACCGCCGGAATTGCTGCCGAGCAGACGAATTCGACCGCATTCACGGTAAAGGCCAGCGCTACAATTCCTACTAAAATTCCCCAGGTCAGGGGAGATGAGACAATCTCCTGCACTTTGGTCATGGTCTTCTTTCGCGATTCTTCGCCCGTGACTTCACAGACGACAGCGCCTTTTGTCGCTACGAATCCCTTTATCTGCAGTATCCCTCCGCCCAGGGCCACCAATCCAATAACGATCGTCACTGCCTTGACATAGCCGATGAACAGGAAAAGATTTAGCCATACTGTCATGAACAGAAAATACAGGATGCCTGAAGCCAAAACAAACGAGCCGACGATCAACCATATTCTCTTCTTGTCTCTCAACATCGCTACTATGGATATAAGATAGACAAGCACCCACATAGCACAAGGATTGAAGCCGTCCACAAGACCCAAAATCACCGCCAAAGCAGGAAGCGAATAATCAGCAAGTACAATTTCCCCTATCAACGGTAGGACAATCGTGTCTCGAGGTTCTTCACCTGTCGGCGGTGGGCAGTCTCCTGCCAGACATTGCTGCAGAGCTTCCTCAATTGCCGTGCCCGTCGTATATTCGGATTCCCAACCACCAAACACTTGATTTCCGAAGATGGTTATGGGAAAGTCTGGCTCATATTCTATCCCTCGCTCCTCAAGCATCTGAGACAACAAAGCTGTTCCTGCAGGTGTAGTCGCGTCGTGACGAGTAATGTTGATTGAAGGGTAGTCCGTTTCTAGTTTTTGATTAAAAGGCTCTTGCTCTTCGCAGTGTGAACAGCCAGGAAGATAGAAGAAATGGACCTCATAGCCTTCACCAGGACTTGATGTTCCCTGACTCGTGAATCCGATCACTATTCCCAGGACTATCAGGGATATGATCAGGTATCTCTTGAAGCGGTCCTGGAAGGTGTTCTTCAGAAAAATGGTCACCCTGTTGTACATTGTTAAATGTAATCTCAAAACAATATTCCCTGTTCAGGATGTCTTACAGGCAAGACACACGGTGTGCGAGTCGCCGCCGGGAAGGCTATGCCCTTGGCCAGAACTTGCATTCATCCTGAGCAGCCGGGGAACGAGCATGTGTTGCAGCTCGCCACTTCAAGAAGCAGGTCCTTGACGCCCTTATTATTGGCAATATCGGACACTATCACCGTGACTGTAACCTTGCCGGGTGTTTGCGGGGCAGTCCAGCCGATTATGGAGCCGTCTCCAGACTTCTCACCACCTGCGCATATCCATTCGTAAGATAGTTCGCTGGCGGTGTCTGCAACAACACATTCAATATCAAACGCTTGGCCTTTCCCCACTTTGTATCCCCAAGAGTATGACTTTAGGTAGCAATGTTCCGCTGTGACAACCAAGGCTTCGATAGTAGGTGGTTGGCCTGTAACTACGGTAACATGGAGCGTTCTCGTATCCGCGCTGCCATGACCGTCACTAACCAGAAGTGTGATGTTGTATACGCCAAGGTCTTGCGGAGCATTCCACACCACTTCAGATCCCGTGCCAGCAATATTACCTCCGGTGACTGTCCATTCGTAGGTCAGTTCATCTCCGTCAGAATCTTTGGCATCACAAGTGACATTGAGACTACCGGATGGCAGAGCCCAGTCTGCGTTGGCTACCAGAGCGTTAATGGTTGGCGCACTATTGCGTCTCACTGTGATATCCACATGGCCAGTGGCCGTGCCACCGCGACCATCCGTCACGATTACCGTAATATTATAGGAGCCTGCAGGGCTTGGGGCAGTCCACGTAACCGTAGCTCCTTGTCCGCTTATTGTCCCTGCGGCGGCCGACCATCCATAGCTTAGCTCGTCGCCATCGGAGTCTGTAGCGTTACAGATGATCTGACAAGTCCCAGAAGGAAGGACTCTGTCCGGGTCAGCCTCCAGGCTGGTGATAGCTGGTCGATGGTTAACCAGCACCGCGTTCGATAAGACTGCGATTACCACCACTGCCACCACAATTCCTATGATCGTCAGAACTCTCTTTTTGCTCATCAGTTTCTATCTCCTAAGTCTTCTTTCCGTCCAAGCCTACATAAAAGCGTCACATATATTATCATTTTTGCAGGATGGCTAAAACTATTGCACATCACAGCTTGATTCGAGCTAGGCCAGCCTTGCGACAAGGTCGCCCTGCGCCCCAAAGGTCGCGTGCATGTCTTCGTCGAACGCGATACGCGGAGTCATCTTTTGGAGACGTTCTGTATATAGCGGTCAC
>JAOUDT010000137.1 GCA_029859145.1 Dehalococcoidia bacterium | reverse complement strand
GATAAGAGATTTGCAGCACATGAATTGGGTTCCGCACTCATACACTATAGGTAGAGAGGAACATAAAAAGAAGGTCAAGGGAATCGTGCAAGCCCTGAGGCAGGAGACTGCTGTCTAACCACCATGTGGGGCGGCTTTGATTTTCTGTATGGCGAAGGGGTTCGGGATGATAGCTTTGAATGGTGGGGATCCCAGCATGGATGACGGCGCATTAAACAGCAAAGGAGAGCCAAGAAAGATTGGTAAAGGGGGTATTCATGAATTGGAGTGTCTACTAGCTGAAGAAATCTGATATCGAGACACAAAGCTTGACAAGAAGTGTGTGTTCAAAGGAGGGATAGGTCATGAATCAGACCAGTCAGTGGTACAAATTACAGTACCCAGAGTGTTTTGTTAATGAAGAGCAACGGATGTTGCAAAAGACGTTCGCCGACTTCACCGACAAGGAGATTATGCCGGTTCGCGACAAGATTGATGATGATGTAACACATGAAAAAGTAATTACCCCCATCCTGAAGAAACTGCAGGTAGACCTTGGTTGCCAGAGAAGCGTGATACCGGAGGAGTATGGCGGCACCGCGGAGAAGGGTACCGTGGTTGGCGCTGCCTTGAGGCAGGAGCAGATAGGACGGGGCGACTATGGCATAAGTATGCACAGTGCCTGCACAGACTGGGGGTGGCAACCGGCTTTTACAGCCTATATCGGCCCTTTTTCTCCGAAGGCAAAGGCATGGGCGAAAGCGGTGCTTGACAAGTTTGCTGCTAAGTTCACCGGCAAAGAGTTAGCTGTTGCCTGCATGAACTTTAGCGAAGTCGAATCTGCCGTTGATATTGAGAACACGCTGAATGAGGGCAGAACGATAGGAGTGAGAGCTAAACTCGAAGGTAATAAATGGGTCATAAACGGAAACAAGTTCTGGGCATCTAATAGTGGTATAGCTGACCTCAATTGCGTGGCCTGTAACATGGACCCGCGTATGGGAACAGATGGCTTTGCCTTGATCTATGTTCCCGAACCTTGGCCCGGCGTTTCCCATGGCAAGTTTGAGGTCAAATGTGGCATGCAAGCTGACCGTAACACCTCTACCTACTTCGACGATGTAAGGGTACCTAAGGACTGGGGACTTCAGGGGCCTGAAGCTTGGGCTATCTTTCAAGAAATCTTGGCTGCTCCTATGGCTATGAACTCGGGACATGCCACGGGTATTCTTCAGGGGGCCTTCGATGTCCTTCTGGACTACACAGGAAAAAGGGTGGTAGGGGGAAAACCAATCAACCAGCATCTTTCATCGGCTGCCATACTGGGCGAGATGGCATCGGTAATAACTGTCGCCAGAGCTGCCTTCTTGGAACTGGCCTATCAGTTCGACCATCGAGAGGTTTATGGTCCCTGGGATTCGGTAAGTATGGCAGCCAAAGGACACGCGGTGCATGTATTTATTACCAGGAAAGCATCAGAACTAATCCTGAGAGGGATGGAGCTCATGGGTTCCTTCGGTTATGTCCGTGAAAACAACTACGAGAAGTATTATCGTGATTCTGCGGAGGCGAAGATAGTCTTAGGTGGCGTGCAGTATGGTCTATTTACCGTATGCAGGCAGTTTTATGACCTGGATTACTCTTCGTTTGGCGCGGGAAAGCTTCAAAAGCCAACTTGATTGCAATCCCGCCTCTTTAGGTCAGGGGCATGATGGAGGTCACCACCAGCCAGGCGAGGGATTATTCCTGCAATTCCAGGGACACCATAGCCATCAGACCTACTACAAACTAGGTATCATGTCCCCGTAATACCATCAAAGGAGTTTGCACATTTGTGGCTAATGTGCAATCTCGTTACATTCAACAAAAGGCTGGACGGGTGACTGCCCATGATCTTGCTGAACTCCTGCCTTGGCGGCGATGCGGGGCCGGGAGGTACCTATGATGAGTCTTAGTACTAATTGTGGTCTCCTACTGCTGAACGGCGATGGTGGTGCACCTTGTTCTTGGCGTCGGAGCTTTTGGCACATACTACCGCTGAGGCAATGTTTGTCCGTGGTGGATTACCCCGGTTGCCACACGGTGCTACTATTGGTGTTTGGGGATGCCGAGGCAGTAGATTACGAAAATGGGTCGGCTAGCTGACTGGAGTTGGTGACCCTACAGGTAATTATGGCCCATTTTTCCTGAAATCAAAAAAGGAAGTAGTCTTACCAGGTGGGATAATGATAAATTCATCGTTCCAGGGTCCAAATAACATTTTCTTGATAACTGCGTCTGAGCCTTGGATTTCTTCATAGCGCAAGCTAAATCGCTCAGCCATACTTCGAGCACGCTCCCGATAGTGTTCTAGTTCATTATTGCCTGTCTTGATGAATGCCAGTCTGGTATAGTTCTTGAGAATCTGATTGATAATACGCTGCGCTACCTGTTCACCATAGCGTTTAACCAGAATATCATATTCGCTGAAAGGAGTGTCACCGAATTCAATCCATCCCCTGGTCAAGTAATAGGTACCAGGTACGCTACGATGTTGCTTATGATATTCAGCTGCCGAGCCGAGAAAGATAGCAACACAGTCATCTACCCGAGGGATGACTAGAGTGCGGCTACCTGACCTTAATCCTACTACAGCCTGAGAGCAGAGGCCGTAACCTAACAGGACAGTCTCAATATCGGGAGCCGAGGAATTAATCGCACTCTGAAGTGCTCCCTTCAATGACTTAGGGTTAGTGTGGAGACCGAAGTCCAGAACTTCATAGCTCATGCACGACGGTATAAAGGGCAACATTTCTTCAACAACCGCAGCACAAGCGATCAACTTACAGCGTTGAAGATTCACTTGATCCATCCCTGTCCTGCCGCACTCGACAGCTAGATGTTAGATGATTACACATACATTTTCAACTCGCTAGCATAGAACTACTACCTGAAAGCCTCAATGTGGTATTTGCCCTCATATTTGAACAGGTTAAGAGGAGCAGGGAACCTACCAGCATAGCGGGACAGTAGATCGTAAAGCGTTAACCATGCCTATTTCAGTAAACGCAGGATTAGTTTTACACCAGCATCTGCCTTGGTCACCCAATAATCGGCACCCGTGTACTGGAATACCTCCCTGCTAAGCTGGCTACCACCAATCACTATTGGAATTTGATACCCCTCTTGACGAAATAGTCCAACCGTCTCTCGCATTGAATCGTAAGCATTCGTGACCAATCCGGATAACCCCAGAATGTCGGGCTGTAACTCCTTAGCCTGACGCAGGAACTCTTCCGGCGGTACGTCTACACCCAGATCATAGACTGTTAACTTATAGCAGCTCAGCAATAGTTTAACGATGTTCTTGCCCAAATCATGTATATCGCTTTCTACAGTACCCAGCAATATCTTGCCGGAGCTAGTACCCGAAATGCGACTTTCCATAGCTGGCCGGATTAATTCCATAACCTCGTAAAAAATTTCTCCTCCCATAATCAGGCCAGATAGATAGTATTTATGCTGAGCATAGCGTTCACCCACCCGCTGCAGACCCTTCTGGCAATTTGCGATGAGAGTTAGCGGATCGTCATTTTCGGCTAGGCGCTCACGGATCAATTTCAGAGCTAATTCTTCATTCAGGTCGGCGATGGCTGATATCAGTTGGGACTGCGTTTTCATAGTACTCATACCTTAAGCAACTCCTTATTATGAGCTCCGACTATAGTTGTAAAACGTAAGTTGGCTGCGGGGCAGATAAACCACCCCCAGCTAACCGGTCGATCTTCAAAATCGTAAAATAGGTGTTCTAGATTGAAAGCGGCAGTAGCAACTGGTGCTTGTAGCAGCTGAGCCTCTTCATATTTTAATACCGTCGCCTCTATAGAAAGCACACTGCGTTTTATAAAGGAGTTACCGGTGCCCTCGAATAGGCCCCTGAGTGAAGTCACTTCTAATTCGGATTCGAC
>JAOUDT010000136.1 GCA_029859145.1 Dehalococcoidia bacterium | reverse complement strand
TCCGCCTCGATTTCCCCCTTTTTGTAATTTCTCAAGATGGCCTGCAGTTTGTCAATGTCCGTTCCCTCGGCTATCTTCTTTATCTCGGCCATTCTTTTCGCGCTCAGCCCGATGTCCGGGCGAGGCAGTTCTGCTAGATAAAAAGCCCTGTCGAGTATAATTCGCGCTTCCGGCCCGTACTGCTTGACCACATCGCTGTCGGGCAGCAGTGTGAGATTCTCGGCCTCGTCGAAGCCAAGGTTTAAGAGAATCTGGCGGGACTTTTGAATTAGTTCCCTGACGAGATGGGGTTTGCCTTTCTTCGCCAGAGAGATTTCCGTGCCGGTGGGGATAAGCTTCGCCGTAGCAATCCAGGCATCGGTAAAATTGCCTCTTGCCATGGCCTTTATTTCCCCCCTTTCGAAGGTCGCCATGGTGTAGAGTATATCCCAAATACTGAGGCGGTAGCTAGCTTCCTACTGTTTCTTGCCCTTCTCGTCCGGGGTTTCTTCTACCCTCTCCACCTCGATAGTGCATTCTGTGACCAGTGCGGCAATTGCCCCCAGTGCCGCCAGGACCGGAGCCGCCAGGACTGCGGCGGCAGCCACGGGAACACCTACCGTCAGTGGGATGTCTATCAGGGGACGCCCCTTATGTATCAAGCGTACTCTCCTTATATTCCCCTGGCGTATTAGTTCCTTGATCTTCTCGACCACCTGGCTTCCATCTACCGTGAACTTCTCGGTTGCCATTGTCATTGACCTCCTTTCGCTCTTGACCCCGCCTACTTGTCTTCAGCCTTTGGCTTTGACACACTCCAGCAGGTAGTTCTTCAGCATATTCAGTGCCGCTTCCGCAGCATCTCGTTTATTTTCCTCACGTGTCCCCTGGAAGGCATGTTTCTTACTCAAGGTCACACCTCTGGCTGCCAGGCCCAGGTAGAAAAGCCCAACCGGTTTTTCGCGAGTCGCACCCGAGGGACCGGCAATCCCGGTGTCTGACACGCATATGTCCACATCCAGGCGCTTTCTGCCGCCTCGGGCCATCTCCACAGCTGTTTGCTCGCTCACCGCGCCATAGTTCTCAAGAGTCGTCTTCTTTACCCCCAGCAAGCCAATCTTTACTTCGTCACTGTAGGCTACTACAGAGCCCTTGAAGTAGTCCGAACTGCCCGGCACATTGGTTATCCTGTCAGCTATCCTGCCGCCGGTAGCCGACTCGACAGTGCCGATGCTCAAGAGACTCCCGGTCTCGGCCTGGTAGTCTCTTATCAGTTGGGCGATCTCTGCTTCCAGTTTTGCCATTATTGGTTAATTTTAGCACTTCTCCTTGCTATAATTCAGCGATGGCTGAATTGAGCGACACAATCACTTTTTTGGGCACCGCCGGTGCCCGATTTGTCGTGATTCACCAGTTTCTCGCTTCCGGAGGCGCCTGGCTTAACCTGGGTGATACTCAGATACTCCTTGACCCCGGTCCTGGTTCGCTGGTCCAGGTTTCCAGGAAGAAACTCGACCCTGCGAAACTGGACGCTATTCTTCTATCTCATAAACATCTGGACCACAGTGGGGATATTAACATTATGATTGAAGCTATGACTGACGGAGGGACAAAGAAGCGCGGCATGGTCTTTGCTCCCGCCGACGCCCTGGACAAAGACCCGGTTATTCTTTCTTATCTACGGCCCTATTCCCAGAGCATACAGGTCTTGACCGAAGGCGGGTCTTATACAATAAAAGACGTTTCTTTCAAGACTCCCGTCAGGCACAGGCATCAAGTAGAGACATACGGCTTTGTCTTTCAAACGCCGCGGCATACCTTCTCTTGGATTACTGACACCAGATACTTCGATGATTTGGCCCATCATTATGAAGGCGATTTGCTGATCATCAATGTGGTCCGATTGAATCCCGGAGCTCCTCTGGACCATCTATCCCTTCCTGAGGCCAAGAGCATAATTGAAAAACTGAGACCGAGGACGGCGATACTCACCCATTTCGGCATGACCATGTGGCGGGCTAAGCCTTGGGAGCTGGCCAAGAAGCTAAGCGAAGAGACCGGAATCTCGGTTATCGCCGCCAGAGACGGCCTGAAGTTCGACCTGGCACAGTTGGATAAATAATAGCTACAGGTATATCACCGCGAGCTCTAACTCACCATCGTCCTTCTGAATAGTGCAATCCCGGCAGCGAACAAAACGACTGTCCAGCCAGCGAGCCAGTAAAGATCGAGTATGATAGCCGAGAAAGAGGAGCCGTTGAGCACAGCCCTAGAGGCATCTATAGCATGGATGAAGGGAAGCGCTCCAGCGACGCTTTTGACGGCAGAAGGCATACGGTCCACTGTGAAATAGGCCCCGGAGATCATAGCCATCGGAACGATGAAGATCCACGATATGCCGGTTTGGGATTCGCTTTTGACCAGGCTTCCTACTATCATACCTATCCCGACAGAGCAGAGCCCGATAAGAAAGAAGATGAGAAAGGCATGTCCCAGATTGCCGACAACGGTCAAGCCCAGCCCCATTCCCACGCCAAAATAAATCAGAGTGGAGAAAATGAGCACAGGGATAAAGGGCAGGGAATAGCCCAGGATGAAGTCCCAGGGTTTTGCCGGGGTAGTGAACATTCGACTTAAAAAGCCCCTCTCCCTATCACCAGCAATTATCTGCGACGCTGTGGAAATCAAAATCATGAGTCCGTAGACAGCTATCCCCGGAAAGTAGAAATTGACAGCCAAATTCTTTATTCTGCTTTCCGTTCCTTTCAACTCAACATTTAAAGGGGGGATCACTCCCAGGAATTGAGAGCCGACAGCCTCTATGACAGGTTTTAGCTGTAGACCTGTCATCGGGTCGGCTGCCTTGTAGATTAACTCTAAGTTGATAGTCTGCTGGGCCTGCTGCGCCGCCTGGAATCCCGAAGGAATCAATAAGTAGAGTGATATTTTGCCGTCCTGCAGGTCTGCTTGTGCCTGAGATTCTGCACTGTATATCGGCTCCTCTAGCTCGATAGCGTCTACGTTTCCGAGATATTGTATAAAGGCGGAAGAGTTCTGAGAGCGGTCTTCGTCCACTATGCTCAGTGCAATAGGGCTGGCCTGTGCGCCGCCGGCGGAAGCGATAAATACCAGCATAAAGGCGATGGGCATTCCCAGCAGAAAGCCTAGAAGCACAGGGTTTCTATAGATTTCCTTCAGATTCCTTTTGCCAATTGCCCAGAACTTCATTTCCTTCACCTCTCTTCTAGTCTCTAAGCTTCTTTCCCGTTATGTGGATAAAGACGTCCTCCAGAGTCGGTTGCTCTATGGTAGCAGAATAAACGGTAACTCCTCGGGAGTGGAGATAGTCCACTATCTCTTTGAAATGCAGGTCCTTGTGGGAAATCTTAAGCTTCCCCTTGGTCGTCGTCACCTTGGAATATTTGCTGTGCAAATGCTCCAGGACCTCAGCAGTGAGGTTGCCTGTTGAGACTACCATGCTGCGCATCTCAATAAGATTTGTCTTTAGTTCTTGAGCCGTGCCTAGAGCTACAACCTTCCCTTCGTCAATAATCCCAATTCGGTCGGAGAGGGTATCTGCCTCTTCCATATAATGGGTAGTGAGAAGAACGGTCTTCTTTCCCTTAAGTCCGGCGATATATTCCCAGATGGTTCTCCTTGCCTGGGGGTCAAGGCCTAGGGTAGGTTCATCCAGAAATAGTACCTGCGGATCGGAAACAAGCGCCATGGCTATGCTGAGCCTCCTTTTCATCCCCCCGGAAAACTTGCGCACTTGATCTTTGGACCTTTCCGTGAGCCCCATCGTCTCAAGTAGTTGCTGCGACCGTCTTTTTACTTCGTCAGAGCCGAGGCCATAGACCTGGCCAATCAGAGCCAGGTTTTCCCAGCAGTTGAGGCGCTCGGAGAGGATGGTATCTTGTGGTGATACTCCTATGAGCTTTTTGACCGCGAAT
>JAOUDT010000005.1 GCA_029859145.1 Dehalococcoidia bacterium | reverse complement strand
AAATCGAGAAAGACCTTAAGAAGAAGGGACAGTCTTTGATAGTGACCGGCGACGATGCTCTGGTCAGAATTCATATCCATAGCTTCAAACCCGGTGAAATCCTGCAATATGCCACAAAGCTGGGAAGGCTGCATGACATAACTATCAATAACATGGATGACCAATACGCCGAATTCATCAAGATGCAGCGGGAGAGAATGCCTCAAGTGGATGTCGCCATGGTAACAGTGGCCACCGGACAGGGCTTTTTCGAGCTGTTTAATAGTCTAGGTAGCATAATCATCGTCCCAGGAGGCAAAACGATGAATCCCAGCGTCCATGAGCTCTTACAAGCCGTGGAATCGGCGCCCTCGGACAACATTATTCTGCTGCCCAATAACAAGAACATCACGTCGGCTGCTTCCCAAGTCCAGTCCTTGACCTCCAAAAATGTGAAGGTGATCCCCACCAGGAATATTCCTCAGGGTATAGCGGCATTTTTGGCCTTCGGCTATGACTTGAATCTGGAGCAGAACGCCAAAGCTATGGAGAAAGCAGTCAGTAGAGTAAAAGGCATAGAGGTTACTAGAGCAGTACGGACGACCTGTCTTAACGGCCTGCAAATAAAGAAGGGGCAATTCATCGCCATTCTGAACGACGAAGATCTGATAGCCAGAGCTGATGAAGTAAGGGATGTTGTCCTTGAAGCTCTAGGCAAGGCCGAAGCCGATAAGGCCGGGATAATCACTGTGTATTACGGTGCGGAAATCGAGGGTGCTGAAGTTCAAGAGATAGCTCAGGAAATTCGTGACCGGTATAGGGCCGAGGTCGAGGTAGTTCACGGCGGTCAGCCCCATTATGATTACATAATTTCCCTAGAATAACATCAAAAGTGACAGGCATTGATTCGCTACGAAACGTTCTTGAACTGGAACGCCGGAAAGGTTACACCGACAGGGCAGTAATTGGCGGCCTGGACAAGTATCTTCACAACCAGGCCGCGCAAATCAGGCAGAGTATCAACAACCCGGAGCTCTTAAGAGGTTTTGACGAACTCAACCTAGTCAGGTCCGATTATGGCGCTTGCAGCATAGATGAGCGCAAGAGATGGGTAGCAGGTGTTTTTGGCTGGCTTGACAAGCTGCGGGAGCCGACTCAAATGAATAGCAGTCAGCAGTCAGTAGTCGGTAGCCGGCCAGCAGCAGCTGAGACCCGCCAGAAGCGAAAGGAAGGGCTGGACTCGCCCATGACTGTTATCAAGGGCATCGCGACCAGCGTAGAGAAGAAATTTGCAAAGCTAAATGTGCGGACAGTGCGCGATTTGCTCTATTTCTTCCCCAGACGCTATGTCGATTATAGCCAGAAGAAACCAATCTCTGAACTCATAGAGTGGGAAGAGCAAACCATCATAGGCACAATCTGGCAAGCCAGAGTGGCTACTCTGGGCAACCGACAAGGTACAGAGGCAATTATCGGCGACCAGACGGGAAACATTAGAGCGGTCTGGTTCAATCAACCCTACCTGGCGAAAAGCTTTCGCACTAATGCCCGAATAGTGATCAGTGGCACGGTCAGCCTGTTCAAAGGGCACAAGGTGTTCGAGTCCCCGGAATGGGAATTGCTGGGCGACAAAGAGCTTATTCACACAGGGCGACTGGTTCCCGTCTATCCCCTTACCCAAGGCTTATATCCCAGGCAAGTAAGGAAATGGACCAAGGAGACTGTCGATGGCTATGTGTGGCAACTGACCGATTTTCTGCCCCCGGAGATTAGAACCCGCTGTCAACTACTAGACCTCCCCACTGCAATCGCTCAAATTCACTACCCCGATGACCAGACAATGGCGGCAAGGGCAAGAGGGAGGTTATCCTTCGACGAGCTATTTCTTCTTCAACTAGGCGTGCTGGCCAAGAAGCGGGATTGGCAGGAAGGTCAGCCAGGCAACGCCTTTCATGTAGACCAGGAAGTTATCAGCAGATTCTTGCAGTGCCTGCCTTTCACCTTGACCCAGGCGCAACAGCGCGTCCTGCAGGAAATACTGGACGACCTCAAGAAACCAAAAGCGATGTCACGTCTGCTTCAAGGAGAAGTCGGCAGCGGCAAGACCGTAATCGCGACCCTGGCTCTCCTGATAGCAGCAGCCAACGGTTACCAGGGGGCACTAATGGCGCCCACCGAGGTCCTGGCTGAACAGCACTACGCCAATATTGGCAACTATCTGTCCCAGGTAGGCAGGCGGAGATTCTCTTCCGAGCCGGTCGAAGGAACCATCAGGCGCTACACAGGATTCCTGTCGAGGCCGCTGACCATCGCTTTGCTCATCGGGAGCCTCAGCGGCGGTGACAAAGAAAGCCTACACAACAAGATTAAGCAAGGCAAAGTGGATATTGTTGTCGGCACGCATGCCCTTATTCAAAGGGAGGTAGAATTCAAGAAACTGGGGCTGGCGGTGATAGACGAGCAGCACCGCTTTGGCGTATTGCAGCGCTCCGCCCTGAGGCAAAAGGGGTTTAACCCTCATGTCCTGGTCATGACAGCCACGCCTATTCCTCGAACCATGGCGCTGACGCTATACGGAGACCTGGACCTTTCAGTTATCGATGAGTTGCCCCCCGGACGACAGGTTGTGAAAACAAAATGCCTGGAGGCACAAGATAGGGAAAAGGCTTATACCTTCCTCCATCGCCAGGTCAGCAACGGCCGGCAGGCTTTCATCATCTGCCCGTTGATTGAGGAATCTGAAATACTGGAGGCAAAAGCTGCCAAAACTGAATATGAGCGGCTGTCCCGGGAGGTCTTCCCGGATTTGAGATTGGGACTGCTTCACGGTCAAATGCCTGGTCCCGATAAGGAAAAGGTAATGCGCCATTTCCGAAGCGGGGAACTGGATGTTCTGGTGTCAACGTCAGTCGTGGAGGTGGGCATTGACGTACCCAGAGCGTCAGTCATGATAGTAGAGGGCGCTGAACGCTTTGGTCTATCTCAGCTCCACCAATTCAGGGGACGCGTGGGGCGGGACAAAGAGCAAGGGTATTGCCTGCTTATCCCGGAGAAACTTTCGCCTGAGGCCAGGGAGCGCCTCCGGCTGATGGAGAGGGTCCATAATGGCTTCACCCTGGCTGAGAAAGACCTGGAACTGCGAGGTCCCGGGGAATTTTTCGGCACGCATCAGAGCGGCCTGCCCGACCTCAAACTGGCCAAATTGACCGATTTGCACAGTCTGGAATTGGCACGGCGAGAGGCAATGACTCTTTTCCAAAAAGACCCCGACTTCAAGAAGGCTGAACATCAACCTTTACGGCAACAATTGAGCCAAGCCTGGTCCAAAGACGCTGAGTGGAGCTAATCTTCGTTAAATACTAAACTCTAAATCCGAAATACTAAACAAATCCAAATAAGGCGCAATCGGGAAGGGCGCAGTCTGAGATTGGCCCAGAAAGTGATAGGGCTTAGCAAGAACTTTCCAATTTAGCTACAATGTGGGGAAAATAAAACCGCACCAGGAGGTGCCCAAGGAGATTTATTATGTACATTGATAAATATCGCCTGGATGGGAAAGTAGCTTTAATCACCGGTGGCTCTAGAGGCATCGGTCGAGCCACGGCAATGGGCTTTGCCGAAGCCGGAGCAGACGTTGCAATAGCCAGCAGGAAACTTCCTGACCTGGAGAATGTAGCTGCAGAAATAAAGAACTCAGGCAGGAAAGCCTTACCGGTAGCGGCTCATGTGGGTCGGATGGAAGATATAAACAACCTGGTCGCCAAAGTCACCGCTGAATATGGGAAAATTGATATCCTGGTGAACAATGCCGGCACCAGCCCGGCGTTGGCCTCTTCATTAGAAGTTGATGAACGTCTATGGGATAGCATATTGAATCTTAATCTGAAGGGATTATTCTTCCTCAGCCAGGCTGCAGCTAAAGTGATGAAGGAACATGGCGGAGGCAAAATTATCAATGTCGCCTCAATGGATGGATTTAGACCAGAGGCAAATATTGGCACGTATGCAATCAGCAAGGCTGGGGTCATAATGGTAACCAAGGTCATGGCCCTGGAATTGGCTCAGTATAATATCCGTGTAAATGCGTTAGCTCCCGGAAATGTGCACACTCGTCTCGGCGACTCCCGTTTCCTGGCTATGCCTGAATACGAGGGGGAGATGATAAAAAGGACGCCACTGGGACGCATAGCCGACCCTGACGATATGGTGGGGGCAATGATTTATCTGGCATCCGATGCCTCCAGCTTCGTGACAGGAGAATGTATCGTTGTAGCCGGTGGAATTTCTCTGACTTAATTCGGGAAGCCAATGGACTTATGAAAATCTTTGGTGCCATACTTGAGAAGACAAAAAATATTTGATATCGTGATTTTGAATTTATTGTTTTGACATGCTTAGACAAGAACTGGCTAGATGCTTGCAGCAGGCCGTATTGAAGGCACAGCAGGAAGGTGCTCTGGCTGCGGCCGCCCTGCCCGAGGTGCTCATAGAACATCCTCAAAATCCCGAACACGGGGATTTTGCCTCAGGCTTCCCCTTGAGAATGGCGCGGGCTATGAGGATGTCCCCTTTGGCTATCGCCGAAAAGGTCTCTCAACATATAGTGTTGCCGCCCCAAGTTGACAAGGTCTGGGTTGCTCCGCCAGGCTTCATCAACTTCACATTGCGGGAGGACTGGTTGAGTACGGAGGTGGAATCAATCCTGGCCGCCGGTGAAGCATATGGGAACATTGACCTCGGCAAAAGTAAGCGTGTCCAGCTGGAATTCGTTAGTGTCAACCCTACTGGACCTCTTCACGTAGGTCATGGCCGTGGCGCTGTTTTAGGCAGTACTTTGGCTAACGTTCTTACTGCCTCAGGCTATGCTGTGGAAAAGGAATATTACATAAATGACATGGGCACGCAGATAACCAACTTCGCGCGTTCCCTCTATGCTCGTTACCAACAATGCCTGAGCAAGGAAGCGGCTGTGCCTCCAGACGGCTACCACGGCAATTACATTATCGACCTGGCCAATGAAATAATTCAGGAGCAGGGTGATAGGTTTCTGTCGTTGCCCAACGGCGAGGCAGTTTCGCAGCTGGCAGAGGTAGGGGTCGCCAAGATGCTGCAGACAATTAAGCACGACCTCAAGCTATTAGACGTTGTTTTCGACGTCTGGTTCTCGGAAAGAAGTCTTTACCGGGGCGGGCAATATGACCGGGCTATGGAACTACTCCAGAGCGCGGGCTATGTCGTCCAGAAAGCAAATGCTACCTGGTTTGAATCGAGCTCCTTGGGTGAGGATAAGGACAATGTCCTGGTACGCGGCGACGGTTCTCCCACTTATTTTGCCTCGGACATTGCCTATCATTACAACAAGTTTCTCGAGCGCAAATTTGACGAGGTGATTGACATCTGGGGGGCTGACCATCAGGGACATGTTCCTCGCATGAAAGCGGTGCTCAAAGCCTTGCAATGTGACCCTGAGCAACTCAAGGTGATAATTTGCCAGCTAGTAACCCTGCGGCGTGGGGAAGAAATAGTCAAGGTATCCAAGCGTAGTGGCGATATCATTACTCTACAGGAGGTGATTGAAGAGGTCGGCCCAGATCCCTGCCGCTTCATATTCCTATCTCGCTCTGCCGATAGCCAGATGGATTTCGATATGGAACTGGCTAAGAAGCAATCAGCAGACAATCCCGTGTATTATGTTCAATATGCTCACGCTCGGATTGCCAGCATTTTGCGTCTCGCCAAGCAACGTGAAATAGACTACAGTCAGGGCGATGTTTCTCTACTTACCAGTGAACCGGAGTCAACCTTAATTCGCCGCTTAATACTTCTCCCCGAAATAGTGGAACGGGTGGCATTTTCGCTTGAGCCTCACCACCTGCCTTACTATGCCCAAGACCTAGCCACCGTATTTCACAGCTTCTATAAGCAATGCCGGGTCGTCTCGGAGGACGAAGCGCTAACTAGAGCCCGCCTCAAGCTAGTCAAGGCAAGTCAGCTAGTACTAGCCAAAGTCCTTCGCCTCATGGGCATGTCCGCTCCGGAAAAGATGTAGAGCATAGAGGGGTCAACTCTATTTTCCTTCGGGGTCACAGGGCGCGCAGGGAAGCAGGAGAAAAACAGAGTTGACCTGATTTTCCGACTTGACGAATAACTGGCTTCTGCCATATAACTAAGTAAGCTTACCACTCTATCTGGCTCGCCTTATAGGGGAAGGTTATGTGGGTGGGGCCGATGGCATACAAAATAAAGACAAAGCTGGCCCGATGGTTCTGCGCCGGTATAAGGGTCTTATGGAACCGGTTTCCGATCGACATTATCATGGAGCAACATTCTCATGACCACTAAGCGAATGGTAATAATCACGATAGCAGCCTTATTATTGGTAGTTATTGTGTTCTTCTTAGTCTTATATGTAGATTATACAAGGACCATTTCCCCTCGTGATATTAAGATAGGCAAGTTAACCGAATCGGTTAAATCCATTAAGCTGGATTATGATATAAAGTCGGTAACTGTTAAATATTACCGTTACGGAGCAATCGTTATGAGCTTATATTTCCGGGATATGCTTTCTATCGGTACGGAAAGAGACATATTTTTGGACTGTGCCCGCGCGATTACAGACCCTGAAACATTAACATTATTTAAAGAAAAATACCTGGATCGTCTTGACATTACCTCTGAAATTTACGATCTTAACCGCGAGAGCTATGACTCGGATGGGTATCCATACTTTGACACTGTAATTTGCCTTTTCTTCTTTAACAGCGAAGACAACTTGGCACACCGGTTCGAAAGTATGGGCGGCAAGGGAAATGAAAACTATGACCATTGGTATTGTGAAAACATTATCACTGGCGAAGGCTATTCCCTGACATTATCAGAGAGCTCATCTTAATTCGCCGCCTAATACTCCTACCTGACGTAGTGGAACGGGTGGCAGTTTCGCTTGAGCCCCACCACCTCCCTTACTATGCCCGGGACCTAGCCGCTGTGTTTCACAGCTTCTATAAGCAATGCCGGGTCGTCTCGGAGGACGAAGCGCTAACTAGAGCCCGCCTCAAGCTAGTCAAGGCAAGTCAGCTAGTACTAGCCAAAGTCCTTCGCCTCATGGGCATGTCCGCTCCGGAAAAGATGTAATTCACCCCTCTCAGAGCTTGCGACAGACAGGGGGTATCTCCATCCTCGTCAGAGAAGGACAGGATTACGTAGATTCGCAGGCGGAATTGTGCTATTGCCTAGAGCAGTTGTCTGAAGATATAGTAAACTGTGAGTTCCGACGTCCACGGACAGAGCTGAGTACTATGCGGTTTGATCTTGGCAGCTAAGGCAGGCAAAGGATGACAGCTATACAGATATTGGGGTTTCTGGGAATCCTGCTCATTATTGGATTCATAGGGGATTACCTCTTCAAGAAGATGCATTTTCCCGACATATTAGCGCTACTAGCTTTGGGCTACGTGGCAGGGAATGTCCTACATATTGTAGACCCGGCCTGGGTAGCGCCAGCCTCGCCAATAATAGCCAATCTATCTCTGGTCATCATTATGTTTAACGGTGGTTTGGGCCTGGAGTTTTCCCAAGCTCAAGCCCAAGCGCCCAGGGCAATAGCACTCGCTTTGGTGGGCATCGCTGCCAGCATGGCCTCCGCGACGGCCTTTGTCTACTATGTTCTAGATTGGGAATTGATGAATAGCTTGTTGCTTGGAGCCATCGTAGGTGGCACCAGTCCCGCTATTGTAATGCCACTTATCGGACGGGCCAAGGTCCCGGCTCAGATTTCATCCCTATTGCATATAGAATCCGCTATAAATGGTGCCCTAGTGATCGTGATTGCCCTGGTTATCCTGGAAGTCATGACTGTTGGGGCAACCGAGAACGTAGCTTCTGCGATTGCCAAAGCTATTGGCATGCGCTTTCTTCTAGGAGTAGGAGTCGGCGCCGTTGCTGGGTTCGCCTGGCTCTGGGTGCTGACCTTTATAGAAGGCGAGCTATACGATGATATCTTGACTTTAGCTGTTCTTTTTTTGCTTTGTCTCGCCGTAGAGAGTTTGGGAGGCAGCGGAGCTATTTTTGCCCTCGTATTTGGCCTAATACTGGGAAATGGCATGGATTTTGCCAGATTCATTCGCACTAGGAGGACTATTGAGATCCACAATACCATGATGAAGTTCCACTCTCAAATATCTTTCATAGTGAAGACACTTTTCTTTGCTTACTTAGGACTAATGGTAACCTTCGATGAACCCAGGATAATTGTACCGAGCATCATCCTGTCTCTGGCATTATTGGCAGCAAGATTCATAGTGGTCCCTGCTGTTTCCATAGGTAAGCGGAACTTGCTTGCCCACACTGGCATACTAGCTACTATGCTGCCTCGAGGTTTGTCCGCCGCCGTGGTAGCTGAAATAGCTGCTTCCTCGGACATTTCCCATGCCCGGCTTTATCCCGAGATAGTGATACTTGTAATCGCAACTACTGTGATAATCTCGGCTGTGGGTATTCCCATATTTGCTAGAAAAGCGCCGCGGGAAAATAGAGAAATAGGGGAAAGGAGCGGGATATCGGATTCGTCCTAGCTGGCGCTAGGCGCTACTCCACCCCGTTCGCCTTACTATTGCTTGACGAATAACTGGCTTCTCCTGTATTATTAGGTGACTTTACTACTCTATTTACCTCGCCTTACAGCGGAAGTATATGTGGGTTGGGCTGATGGTATACAAAGTACAATCAAGGCTAGTCCTCACGTAGGGATTTAGTATGGCTGCTAGGCATTGTCTTGGCAGCTTTTCATATTTATTTTGGCGGAGCAGGCACACTGCTTAAGATAAAAGCTAGGGAGGTAAAATGGCGCGCGAAGTAAAAATCTACACCACACCTACTTGTCCTTACTGCAAGATCGCCAAGAAGTTTCTGGACGATAATGGCATCAAGTATCAAGAATTCAATATAGTTGAAGATAAAGCGGCCCGAGAGGAAATGAAGAATAAATGCAATTCACTGGCAGTTCCTACAATCTGTTTCGATAATGAAGTGCTGGTCGGGTTCAATGAGGCAGAACTCAGAAAGAAATTAGGACTCTAGTCCACCAGAACAAGCTATGTATGAACTGATTATTATTGGCGGCGGCCCGGCTGGCATGACGGCAGCAGTGTATGCAGCGAGAAAAAAGCTGAATACACTGCTCATAAGCTACGACATAGGAGGGCAAGGACTAACCACTTGGCTTGTGGAAAACTACATGGGTTATCAATTCATTGAAGGCCGCGAGCTGATGCAGAAATTTGAGGAGCAAGTAAAGCAGTTCTCCACAGATGTAAAGGTTGAAGTCGGCAAGAGAGTTGAAAGGCTATCGAAGGCAGACGGAGGTTTTGAGGTCAGGGCGGAGAGTGGTGAGACCTACAAGGCCAAGGCAGTTATACTGGCTACAGGCAAACGTCCTCGTCAGCTGAATGTCCCCAGAGAGAACGAGTTGCTGGGCAGGGGGGTTACCTACTGCGCTATCTGTGATGGCCCCCTTTTCGCTGATGCTAAAGTGGCTGTCATTGGTGGCGGCAACTCGGCATTGGAAGCTGCCGACGACATGGTCAAAATAGCCGACCATGTTTATTTAGTGTCGCTAACTCCCCTTACCGGCGATCAAATACTAATTGATAAGGTCAAAAGTGCTAGCAAACTGACGATTTTCCTGGAGTATGAAGTCCTGGAGATAAAGGGGGAGAGCCGCGTCGAAGCGATAAAAATAAGGGACTTGAAAAGCAAACAGGAAAAGGAACTCAATGTTGGGGGAGTATTTGTTGAGATCGGGCTTGTACCGAACTCAGAACCGGTGAAAAAGCTACTGACACTAAATCGTCTTGGGGAGGTTGAGGTCAACTGTGGCAGTGAAACCGGTGTGCCTGGCTTCTTCGCCGCTGGGGACGTTACCAGCGTACCTGACAAGCAAATAGTGGTAGCCGCTGGCGAAGGAGCCAAGGCTGCCCTTCAAGCTCATCGCTATCTCCAGAGGCTCAGCAAGTAAACGATACTGTAAAGGAGGATGGAAATGGCTGTCAAAAAAGTTGGTGAAAAATATCGCTGCAATGTTTGTGGAAATGAGGTAACGGTGACCAAGGTTGGCGGCGGCACTCTAGTCTGTTGTGGCGAGGACATGAAATTAATAAGTTCGTAGGATCGTATGGAGTGGGCAAATGGAAAATGAACAAGCCAGGACGATAGAGATCCTTCAGCTTGCTGTTCAAATGGAGGTGGATGGCAAGGAGTTTTACCAGACGGCAAGCCGGAAAAGCGGCAACAAGCTAGCCAAGGAACTATTTCATCATTTAGCTGTTCAAGAAGATGTTCACCGTAGGAAATTCGTGGAAATATATGAAGCCCTCAAGAAAGGACGACATTGGCCGGATGTAGGGTCACCGCCTGCGAAAGGCGGGGAAATCAAGTCTCTGTTCGCCGAAGCCACTAAGGTACTAGGCAGCAAGTTTAAGGTAGCCGAGTCAGAACTCGAAGCCATCAAGACAGCTACGGATATGGAGATCAGGTCTTACAATCTATATCACACTCGAAGCACAGAAAGCACCCTCCCGGTGGAAAAACAGTTCTATAAGACTCTGGCAGGCGAGGAGCGTGGGCACCATCTAGCCCTTCTCGATGCCTACGAGTATCTCAGTGACCCGGCAGGGTGGTTTACCAAGAAAGAACATTGGTCATTGGACGGAGCTTAGACGAACAAGAAGGGGACATGCGCCTGGGGGTGCTGAATTAGGTGTGGATACAGGAGGGCTGCCACCCTCGCGCGCTGGCGCGATCCGCAAAAGCCCGTGAGAAGGACACTACGTAAATCAAGGCGCTGGGAGGCTCATTATGAATCTCAAGGCTCTGCATAATCTAAGCTACGGTTTATATGTTGTAAGTTCCAGAAAGGGAGACAGATTTAATGGACAAATCGCCAACACTGTAATTCAAGTCACATCTGAGCCGCCGACCGTGGCCGTGTGCATCAACAAGCAGAACCTGACACACGAGTTTATCACAGAAAGCAAAGTCTTTACCGCTTCTATGCTGTCCCAGGATGCGCCGCTATCTTTCATCGGCCACTTTGGGTTCAAATCGGGTCGCGAAATAGATAAACTCAAGGATGTCAATTACAGACTTGGTGAAACTAAGGCTCCCATAGTGGTTGATCACAGCCTAGCTTACCTAGAAGCCAAGGTAATTAATCAGGTAGATGTCGGGACTCATACCATCTTTATAGGGGAGCTTGTGGGAGCCGATGTGCTTAAACAAGGTGAACCCATGACTTATGCCTACTACCATCAGGTTAAGAGAGGCACCACTCCCAAGACAGCTCCCAGCTACATCGAAGAAAGAAAGGAGACAGTATCCAAAATGGCGAAATATCAATGCACTGTTTGCGGGTATATCTATGACCCGGAGCTGGGCGACCCCGACGGCGGCATAAAGCCGGGAACGCCTTTCGATAAACTGCCTGATAACTGGGTGTGCCCTGTCTGCGGAGCAAGCAAGGACCAGTTCGAAAAAGTGAAGGAATAAATGAAAGCAAGACAAATAAAGACGAATGTTTACTGGGTAGGCGCCATTGACTGGGACAGGCGTCTCTTCGACGCTCTGATACCCCTTCCCGATGGGACAAGCTATAACGCCTACCTGGTACAGGGCAGCCAGAAAGTTGCTTTGATCGATACTGTGGACCCCTCCATGACAGAAGTCCTCATGGCTTATCTTGAGGATGTCCCCGCCATTGACTATGTCATTGCCAACCATGCCGAGCAAGACCACTCTGGCAGCATCCCTCAGGTCCTGACCAAGTATACCAATGCCAAAGTAGTCACCACGCCCAAGGGCAAAGACCTACTCATGGCTCTCCTGCTCATCCCGGAGGACAGATTCATGACCGTAGGCGATGGTGAAACCCTATCCATGGGAGACAAAACCCTCGAATTTGTCCATGCCCCCTGGGTGCACTGGCCGGAGACAATGCTTACGTACTTAAGAGAAGCAAAGATGCTCTTCCCTTGCGACCTTTTCGGCTCTCATCTAGCTACCACAGATTCGTATGTATCTGATGAAGGAGAGGTATACGAAGCGGCCAAGAGATACTTCGCGGAAATCATGATGCCTTTTCGCACCAGTATTGAGAAACATTTGGAGAGGTTGAAGAGCTATGAGATTGACGTCATTGCCCCCAGCCACGGCCCTATGTATGACAAACCTTCGTTCATCCTGGAAGCATATCGAAGCTGGGTATTCGACCCGCCAAAAAACATAGTGGTCTTGCCCTACATCTCCATGCATGGCAGCACTCAAAAAATGGTGGAATATTTTGCTGGAGCCCTGGCTGACAGAGGCGTCAGGGTCAAACAGTTCAACTTAGCAGTGACTGATATTGGTAAGCTGGCCATGGCATTGGTGGACGCCGCCACTATGGTCATCGGCACGCCTACGGTCCTGGTGGGACCGCATCCCAGCATCGCCTATGCAGCATTTCTGGCCAATGCATTAAGGCCCCGGCTCCAGTTCATCTCCGTCATCGGCTCGTATGGCTGGGGAAGCAAAGCTGTCGAACAGCTCACGGCGATGATTCCCAACCTTAAGGCGGAGGTGCTGGCTCCCGTGATAAGCAAGGGATTGCCCGGAAAAGAGGATCTACGATCCCTGGACAACCTGGCCAGCACCATTGCCACAAAGCATAAAGAGCGTGGTTTTGTTTGACGATTTCCTCCCCGAAGAAGGTTGAGACAGATAAGGCAGTAGCAATGGGGCTCCGGTCATCCTTGAAATGTCATAAATTTGTAATTTTTTTGAGCACAGTTTTATGACTTCGCCACTACTTCTGGTTTAAGATTTCAACAGAAAAGTATCGGGGAGCCAAGCCTATAATGCCATCGACTCGTCCTTTGGATGGGGTCGCAGGTACGTGGTTACAACGATTGACACAATGGAGCAAATCTCGGGACGGACGGTGATGGAACCAGCGTCGAAGATACGATGCAAGCCGAGCCAAAGCGGTCTAGTACATTGCCGCCCGTTTGGCGCAGAGATCGCTGAGAAGGTAAGGATGGGGCGCAGTCAATAGTCACGTGTGTGATGTTTACTAATATTTCTTGAAAAGGAGGAGAAAGACCTATGGAAACAGCCAAATTTTATGCCCTGCCACAGTTGCCCTACGGATATGATCAGCTACAACCGTACATATCCAAAGAACAGCTGACTCTACACCATCAAAAGCATCATCAGGCGTACGTAAACAGCGCCAATGCCATACTCGAGAGGCTCGACAAAGCTCGCAAAGAGGGTGCTGATTTTGACGTCAAAGCTACCTTGAAAGAGCTCTCGTTTCACATCGGAGGGCATCTATTGCATTCATTGTTCTGGGCCAATCTGGCGCCATCAGGCAGAGGCGGGGGAAAGCCAACCGGAACTTTGGTCACATCTATTGAGAAGGAGTTCGGAAGTTTTGAAAGATTCAAGAAGGAATTCAGTCTGGCTGCTACCAGTGTGGAGGGTTCAGGATGGGGAGCACTCAGTTTCTGTAGACAAACTAGCAGGCCAATAATAATGCAAATAGAGAAACACAACACGAACGTCTATCCCATGTTTACCATCCTCATGGTTGTTGACGTCTGGGAGCATGCCTACTATCTGGACTACAAGAACGAGAGGGCGAAATTCGTTGATGCCTTCTGGAACATCGTCAACTGGGATGAGGTGAACAAAAGGCTGGAAAAAATACTCAAGTAGTTTTGGGACAAGGGATGCGTAAAGGCATTCAAATAACGTAGCGGCTAGGGCGATTGAACTCTGTGCCTTGAAACATCGCCTAGGCAAAGGAGGACAAAATGTGAAGGGGGTCCTCTAGCATTGACTACCCTTGGTGAATCTATTAAACTGGCGCTGTCCCGCGACAAAGAAAAAGAATTGGAGGTACAAAATGGTAGAAAAACATGATGCTGTTACCAAAGTGTCAAAGGCCTTCTTGGGCAAACTCAATGATGCGATTGCCAGGGAATTGCAGGTGGCCGTCCAGTACATGTGGCAACATGTGCAGTGGGGCGGGGTGAAAGGGTTCGCCGTCCACGACGAGCTGAAGAAGATAGGCATAGCCGAGATGAAACACGCTGAAGCTATTGCAGAGAGGCTCTTTTACCTTGGCGGGATACCAACAACCAAGCCCACCCCTATTTTTGTTGGTACCACTCTCAAAGAGATGATAAAGCAGGATATTAAGGATGAAGCCAATGCCGTAACCCTTTACAAAAAGATCATAGAGGCAGCGTTCAAAGAAGATGATGTCACGACAGCCTTTCTTTTCAAGCAAATACTGCAGGAAGAGGAAGACCACCATGACACCTTCACCACTTTGCTGGAAGATTTATAGCACTTGGAGCCGACAGCAAAATTGAACAGAGGTGGTGGTTGAATACGACGCGTTGCCAAAGAAACTGAAGAGCCTGGACTGAAAAAGCTTCTTACACCCGTAGGGGAACACCATTTATACCATGTTGACGTATTCGCTCATTTGCTGAATAAAGCGGAAGGGCGGGGTAGGAAAAAATAGTGGCCGATAAAACTAGCCCTCGGAAGTCTGACAAGGCTTCAATCCACATAACCGGGATGACCTGCACTACCTGTGCGGCAACTATCGAGAAAGGTCTTTCCGAGACTCCCGGCATTGAACAGGCCGAAGTTAGCTTCGCCTCGGAGAAGGCTTCGATAAAATATGATCCTACCAAGGTTGACCTTGCCCGAATCAAGGATACCGTCTCGCAATTAGGGTATGGGGTCGCCACCAAGAAGTCCATATTCCCGGTGGCAGGAATGACCTGCGCTTCCTGCGTTGCCCGGGTGGAGGAGGCCCTGTACAGCGTGCCCGGGGTAATTTCGGCTAGTGTGAATCTGGCCTCAGAGAAGGCTACCGTGGAGTATCTAGAAGGAACGGAGCCGGCTGACATCAGGCGAGCAGTAAAAGACGCCGGCTATGAACTTGGCCCTGAGGTTCAGGCGCTGGAGGATGTCACCACTGCTGCCCAGCGCGAGATTCGGGCTGTCAGAAAGAGATTCATAGTAGCTGTTATCCTCGCATCAATAATCATGATTCTGGGTTTCACCCCTTCCTTTCTAGGCCGGCCCTATCTAATGTGGGCTCTGGCCACGCCAGTGCAGTTCTGGGCCGGCCTGCGATTCTATCGAGGGGCATGGGGGGCATTGAAACACAAGACTTCCGACATGAATACCTTGATCGCGGTAGGTACCTCGGTGGCTTATTTCTACAGCCTGATAGCCGTTGTTTTCCCCAGTCTTTTTGCCGCCGGGATGATGGAACCCCATTTATACTTCGATACTTCAGCGATGATTATAGCCCTGGTCATTCTTGGCCGTTTTCTGGAAGCTAGAGCCAGAGGGCAGACCTCAGAAGCATTAAAGAAACTTATCGGTATGCAACCGAAGACCGCTCTGGTTCTCCGCGAAGGCGAACAAAGGGAAGTTCCCATTGAAGATGTTCGGGTTGGTGACCTCGTCCTGGTGCGTCCTGGCGGACGAATACCTGTGGACGGCGTAGTGCGTGAGGGCTACTCTAGCGTTGACGAGTCCATGATTACCGGGGAGAGTATCCCTGTTGAGAAAAAAACAGGTGATGAGGTTATCGGTGCCACAATTAACAGGACAGGCAGCTTCCAATTCGAAGCAACCAGGGTGGGCAAAGACACCACGTTGGCTCGTATCGTCAGAATGGTGGAGGAAGCTCAGGGCAGCAAAGCTCCTATCCAGCGTCTTGCCGATGTCATAGCCAGCTACTTTGTACCGGCAGTGATTGGCATCGCTGTCGTGACCTTCGTAGTCTGGTATCTCGTGGGGCCAGCTCCAGCCCTCACTTTCGCCCTCCTGAACTTCGTTGCTGTGCTGGTTATCGCCTGCCCCTGCGCCCTAGGGCTGGCTACTCCCACCGCGATCATAGTTGGTACGGGCAAGGGGGCTGAGCACGGCGTCCTCATCAAGAATGGCGAGGCCCTGGAGAGGGCTCATCAGATAAACACTGTTCTTCTGGACAAGACAGGCACACTGACCCGTGGCGAGCCTGTGGTGACTGACGTTGTTGCTGCTCCTTTTTCTTCGCCG
>JAOUDT010000135.1 GCA_029859145.1 Dehalococcoidia bacterium | reverse complement strand
GACATCGCCTTTTCGCCATCCGGAGTGCCAGCCGTTTTTAGGTCGAAGCCGGCAGAAAATCCTCTTTCTCCGGCTCCGGTGACGATTACGGCTCTCACCGCTTTGTCCTTTTCCCATTTGGTCAAAACTTCGTCCAGCTCGGTCAACACAGCAAAATTTATCGGATTTGCCGGCGGCCGGTTCAAGGTGATTGTGCCAATATTTTCTTCCTGCGCTACAATCAAATTCTCATAAGCCATGAGACCCTCCTTGTTTTGAGATTTTTCGACGGCGCCACGATTCCTTCCGTATCGCTGTGCCACCTCCTTTCAGTCGAGCTGCTCACGAAGCGCCGCAGCAGTAAAGACAGAGAGATGTTAGCACTCGCAGCAGCGACTTGTCAACGACCGAAAGTACAGTTCAGCTTCCCAAAAATCTCAGCTTACAGCCTAACCCCCCAGGGCCGAGCCGTCAACAAACGCCTGATGTCAATTAGCTTAGAGGAAAGCTCTTATTGCCAAAAAGAGTTAGATGGGAATAGAATGCTCGTAAGGGCCTTCACAGAGAAAGCCAATCAGCTATAGACACAACATGAGCCATACGATAGTTCTGGGCGTCGGCAATCGGCTTGGCGGGGATGATGCCGCCGGCACCTGTTTGGTGGACATGCTCAACCAGAGACGCAAGAAAGCCGAGGCTGATGCCCCTATTGAGATTACGGCCATAGACGCCGGTACTGCGCCGGAAAGCTACACATCAGTCATCCGTCGGCACCGGCCTGACTTATTAATACTGATAGATGCCGCCGACATGGGTTTACCCCCCGGTGCCCTGCGCACAATCCCGCCCGAGAAAATCAGCATTTTGTCTTTTTCCACACACCACATGCCACTCTCCATGTTCATATCCTATGTTGAGAGATTCTGTGGAAAGCTCCTGCTTATCGGTCTGCAGCCTGAGCGTGTGCAGGCAGGCACACACATTTCCGAAGCGGTGCGCACTAGCGCGAAAAAACTGGCTGAGGCTATTCTGGAGGGACGGGCAGCTCAAATTCCGCCGCTGGAATGAACGGGTTAGCTCTGATTGGCCGGCTCTTCGGCAGCTCCGGAGTCTGGTTTCTTTCTTTTCTTCGAGCCTGGTAACTCACCGCTATCAACGATTACCAGCGCGTCGGCGTACTTATCATAGTTGGCAAGCAGAAACTCTTCCGTCATAGCCAGCGTATTCACCGGACAAACATCGACACACTGGGCGCAGAAACAACAGCGTGACACAAATATCTTGATCTTCTTTTCCTCAGGCAACCATTCGATGGCATGGGTGGGGCATATCTTATAGCACTGCTGGCAACCGGAACAGTTCTCCCGGTCATAGGCAATTTTGCCGCGAAACTTGGGCGGTACGGCCACAGGCGGATGCAGCTTCACTTCCTGCCTGGCGACCCTGTCCAGAAAGGACAGCGTAGACACAGGAGCATATTTGGCCGGGAAGATGTTGGTAGCCGGCTTCTGAAACAGTTGCTTGAGTATAGTTTTAGCTGCTTCCCACATATTACACTCTGATCACAAAATCGGCCCAGATGAGCAACATGCCGACCAGCGCTACCGCAGTCATCGCCAGCACGTATACGGTGCTGGCCTGGCTGATCTTAAATCTGGCCATGCCTGCCCGTATCAGGCTGATACTAACAAACATGACCACGAAGACCTTGACCAAGAAGAAGAGTCCGTCGATGACGCCCGCAGCGACAGTGGCTGTGATTCCCAGCGCAGGAGAAAGATTATAGGGTATGAACAGCGCCACAACCAGTGACGTCATAGCGAAAGCCTTAATGACATCCGATAGGTAGAACAGAGACAAGTTTCTTCCTGAGTACTCTACCAGTAGCCCGCCAGCAATCTCGGTCTCTGCCTCCGCTACGTCAAAGGGCACCTTGGCCGCCTCGCCTACGGTGACCACCACCAAGGTGAAGAGCATAAGCAGTGCCCCGATAAACCCCACCGGACCCAACAGGTTCCAGATGGGATACTCACCTATGGTAGACATCAAAAATGGGTTGGCGGCACCAGGGACCTGACTGATGCGCCAGGCGATGCCCAACGCCACTACCGCCAAGGGCGCTTCGTAGCTCATCATGACTATCATCTCCCTCTGCGCGCCCACCGTGGCATAGGGAGAACTGGAGGCAAACCCGCCCACCACAAAAGCCAGCGATGGGATAATGAGCAAGTAAAGCACCAGAATCATATCTCCGTATCTTCCCAGCAGCGCTGGCTGTCCGAACAGAGGGATGAACAGCAACAAGGAGCCTGTAGAGATGAGCGCCAAGAGGGGGGCAGCGTTGAAGAGCCACGATATCGCCCCATCGGGGATGATGTTTTCTTTCATCAATAGCTTTCGCACGTCCCGGAATGGCTGTACTATAGGCGGGCCCACTCTCCCCTGCATATGCGCCACCAGCTTGCGGTCTATGCCACGATAGAGCATACCGAAAAAGCCGCCGATGAACACCAATACGGCGGAGCCAAAGATGATAATCACCGCGTTCATCGCTGCATCTCTTTCGTCTTCTCTACAGAAAGCGAATGGAATTCTTCATAGCCCAGCACCGACCTTCTCCCCGTGGCTTTATCTGTCACCACAATCCTATTAGTGCAGGACTGGCAGGGGTCGATTGAGGCAAAGACGATGGGTACGTCGGCAATCTGCATACCCTTGAGCATAGTAGGGACCGCCATCAGGTTAACATACGTGGGCGCCCTCACTTTCCAGGTAGCCAGGGTGCTCTGCCCTGCCTCCAACCGCACATAATGGATATCTTCACCCCTGGGTGCCTCAACCCTGCCGATGCCCTCGCCGGCAGCATCAGTGAGCAGTTTCAACAGCCTGGGCATTTTGGACTCAGACATAATCGGGCCCTCGGGCATTCTGGCAATACACTCCTCGATGATTTCCATCGACTGCTTGATCTCAAGCAGCCGGACTATTATACGGTCATAGACATCCCCTACCACGGTGCCGGTGATGATGTCAGGAGTAATAGCTTTGACATTGAGGTCGGCATAGGCGCCGTAGGGCTGGTCTTGCCTCACATCCTTGGGGACGCCGCTGGCCCTGGCAGTGGGCCCCACTGCAAGCAGTCTCAACGCATCTTCAGTGCTCAATATGCCGACGTGCTGTGTCCTCATCCGCACCGTCCTATCTTCCAGAAAGATCCGTCTCAGGTGCTCGAAAATGCTCTTGTAGTAATCCAGGGACTGTCTTATGCGCGGTAGCTGCTCAGCGGTTATATCCCTTCTTACCCCGCCGAACTGAAGCACCGCTTTGGTAACTCGGTTGCCAAAGAGATATTCGATGAGGTCCATTATCTCTTCGCGCACTCGCCAGGTGAGATAAAAAACGGTATCGAAGCCAATCTCGTGGGCAGCGACCCCAGCCCACAGTATATGGGAGTGAATTCTCTCCATCTCGGCAGCGATAACTCTGATATATTCTGCCCTGTGGGGTACTGCGATATCGGCCGCCTGCTCCACCGCCATGACCAGACAGAACGGGTGACAGATATTGCAGATGCCACATATTCTTTCGGCCAGATATATCGTCTGGACGGGATTGTTGCGGTTCATCCCCAGCCATTCGACGCTGCGGTGGACCTGTCCCACCAATACGTCGGTATTGACTACCTTCTCCCCTTCGATCTCCAGCATTAACTGTACTGGCTCCTTTAGGGCAGGGTGAATAGGGCCAACCGGTATGGTGTAGGTCGCCTTTTCCGTCTCACCAACTGTCATTCTCTCTATCCTTTCTTGTCCTCTCCTTTCGGTTTCCTCCCGGGCAGCACTCTCAAGAGTTTCTCCGGTCCGGTCTCGTCCTTCCGCCAGGGATACACGCCCGCTGGCACGTCCTGCCCGATAAACAACCTCCTTCCGTCCGGTATACCCACTACCTCCACTCCCATCATCTCCTGGGTCTCACGCTCGGTG
>JAOUDT010000134.1 GCA_029859145.1 Dehalococcoidia bacterium | reverse complement strand
CACGCCCCACTTCCAGGATATAGGCCCGGTCAGCTTCCTGCAAGCTTCGTCTGACATTCTGTTCCACGAAGAGGATAGTAATGCCCCTCTCTCTGATTTGCTGTAACGCTTTGTACAGCCTGGTAATAACAATAGGGGCAAGGCCGAGAGACATCTCATCCAGCAGCATAAGCTTAGGGTCCGCCATCAGACCCCGCCCCAGGACTAGCATCTGCTGCTCTCCTCCACTGAGCGTCTTGGCCGTTTGTTTCTTCCTTGTTTCCAGTATTGGGAAGAGTTGATAAACGTTTTCCAGGTTTTCTTTTTTTCTGGACCGCGCCCTCCGACTGTATGAACCGAGTATGAGATTGTCCAGCACGCTCATGTCCGGAAAAATTCCTCTTCCTTCCGGAACCTGAGTGATGCCAAGTTCAACTATGCGGAAGGGTTCCATAGTGGAGATATCTTGCCCATCGAATTCAATCTTGCCCTTGGCAGGATGTAACAAACCTGATATTGCGTCCAACAGGGTGGATTTACCCGAGGTATTGGCACCAATAAGACCGACTATTTCGCCGGGTTTAACTTCCAATGACACGTCCCACAGGGCTTGGAAAGTGCCGTGCAATACGTCTATATTGCTGACCTTCAGCAGTGGCCCTTGACATATTTCTTGAGCACGCTTTTCCATCTCAGTCCACAATGAGTTTATCGTTAACACTAACCGAAATAGGCCGCTATTACCTTCTCGTCTTTCATTACCTCGCCCGGCGTCCCTTCGGCGATTTTCTCCCCTTTGTCAATCACGATGATCCTATCAACTGCCTCCACCATCACTTTCATAACATGCTCAACCAGTACAACTGTTTTGCCCATCTTGCGTATCTCTTCTATTATGCCTAATATGCGTGGGAGTTCCGCATCAGTCGAGCCAGCAGCGACTTCATCTAGCAATAGTAATGTCGGATTGCTGGCCAGGGCCCTGGCCAGCTCCAGTCTCTTAAGACTTACAGTTGCCAAATCGCGGGCCAGCATGTCTTTCTGTTCTGACAGATTCACGAGGTCGAATATCTTATCATGTTCCATTCCGGCAGCCTTTTTGCCCCCGTATTTTGTCGCTACGAGAATATTCTGTCGCGCCGATAGACTGGTAAACGGCTGAGGAATCTGATAGGTTCTGGCAATTCCAAGGTGACAGAGCTTGTGCGCCGGGAGGCCCGTGATGTCTCTTCCACAAAAGTTCACCCGTCCAGAGCTAGGGGAATATGTACCAGCTATCATGTTCAATAGCGTCGTTTTGCCGGCACCATTAGGGCCCATCAAACCCAGGATCTCACCTGCCTGAACCTCAAAACTCAAATCTTTAACCGCAACTATCCCCCCAAAATGCTTGTTCAGTCTATCGATGGAAAGAACCGCTGTTTCCGACATCGTTATCCTGCTACTCCGTTCAATTGTATCTCATAGAACCTGCACTGCCAATTAGCCTGCAGCTCTACTTCACGTTTTCGTGAATTCTGCCTTCAACTGCCTGGAAGAGTCTTAGTGGGAAGCGATAAGCTCCGACCTGGCGCAGCAAGCCCGCAATACCCTGTGGCATCACTACCACTACGACAAGCAGGATGATTCCCTGTATAAACAAGCTCCAGGCACCATAGTCAGCCAACAGGAACCTCAAAAAAGTAACTATGGCTGCTCCTATAATCGGCCCCTCTTCAAGGCCTTCGCCCCCGATGACAGTCGCCATCAATGGCAGAAGTAGCCACGATATATTAAAGCCACCCACCGGGTTTATACGCGGACTGTAGATGTAATAGGCAGCGCCGGCTATGCCCATTATGAAGGCGGCAATGAGAAAGGAATACAACTTCAATCGGAAAACATTTACCCCGGCGCTTGCGGCGGTGTTCTCATTATCGCGAATTGCGGTCAGCCCCAGGCCCAGCCTTGCCCTCAAAATTATGTGCACCAGAAAGATTGACGCCGCCGCTATAGCGAGGCCCAGCCAAAAAGTGTCCCCCAGGGTAACTCCCTCCACACCTGTTACCGAGTAACCAGCACCCATGCCCTGGTAGACGTTCCCGACAGGGCGCCAGTAGTTAAACCAAGCCTTGAGTGCTTCCGGTAGAATCAGTGTCCCGATAGCAAAATAGATGCCCCTCATCCTGAAGACAGGAAAAGATATGAGTAGAGCAAATAGTGCTGCTACTGCAGCTCCAGCAATCAGCCCCGCCTGAAAAGGCACACCGACCCACGAGCCTATGGCCAAGGTATAGCCTGCCAGCCCGACAAAAGCATGCGGGCAGAGGCATATCAGTCCGGTATAGCCGGCAAGCAGGTTCCACATATTTGCCAGAGCCAGGCATATGAAGAAGGTAAAGAGGTAGTTAAGCCAACTCAGAGGGATTCCTATTACCGGGAATAATGCCAGCACCACCAGGACTGCTAGTGATGCTAATGTTGTCAACCGGGGGATCTTCATCTTATCTCTAACGACCGAATATGCCTTGCGGTCTCACGGACAATACCACAAACACGAGCAAATAGGGGGCAAGCATCTGAACCATCATAGAACCCCCCGAGAGATGAGCCCCCAGGGTCTGGGTTAAGCCAAAGATCATGCCTCCGATAAATGTCCCCGCCATGCTGCCTAAACCCCCTATTATTATCACGCCAAAGGAGATGATCAAGAAAGGGGGGCCTGACACCGGGCTGAAGTAAAAAGTCAATCCCTGGAGCACACCGGCAACCGCTGCACAGGCCATAGCGATGGCAAAGGCGAAGGAATAAACCCGATTCGGATTTATCCCCATACGCTCAGCTACTGGCTCGTTCTGTGAGGCGGCACTGATTGCCTTGCCTAGATAAGTCCTCCTCAGGAATTCACGAAGAGCAATCATCACCGCTAAACCGCCAATGAAATCAAGTAGATATCTAACCGAGATGGTAAGCTCTCCCACGGCAAAAGATCGCAGTTGGTAAGGGGTTGTCAAGCTCCTGCTGAACGGAGTCCAGATAACCTGGCAAAGGCTTTGAACTACTACGGAAATCCCAAAACAAGCGATTAATGCAGCGTCTAAAGATATCCTGAAAGTTCGGTTGATGATAAACTTCTGCACAAAGAAACCGAAGGCAAAAAACAGGGGCACTCCCACAACTAGGCTGAGAAAAGGGTCTATCCCCAACCAGCCCATGGCTGCATAAGCGAAGTAACTGCCAAGTATGACCAGGTCTCCGTGAGCTACGTTTATCAGCTTCATCACCCCGAAAACCAGCGAAAGACCTAAGGCAATTACAACATATAGCCCCCCCAGGAGAATACCCCTTATGAGAGGAGGAGCCAACTCAATCAGGAAATCTTCCATCTATAGCCCCAGAAATTGACACCGTATTATACAGAGGAGACCGATACGGTGACAATAGGGTCACCGTATCGGTCTCTCAGCACCTAGACCTTAGCCTGTAAGCTACTCATGCATATAGCACATCAATACAACGTATCAAGCGGGAATATCGGGCTTGCTTCCACCGGTATGGAGCTTAGGGCCGAGGCGGTCAGGTACTGTGTAAAGGCCTCACCGGGCGTCACGTTATAGAACCACTGACCAAAGGCGAGCGGTACAGCGCTGAAGTGTGTGGTCGAGTCAAAATTGACCCAGCCGCTGATGGTCTGGAGGTCAGTCGCCGCCATGGCGGCATTAATCGCAGGCCCGTCAACATCGCCTGCCTCTTTGATGGCATTTAGCATGACCTGGGCTGCCATATAGCCGCTTCCGATAGCACGGTTCAATGGCTGACTCTTCTCTGCGGCCCAGTCTGCAGCCAGCGAGGCTGCCGTTCTGTTACCAATGCCGACGAAGCCATTCGCCACGCTATAATTTGGCGACCACCATACCTCGCACCCCACACCCCAGCCCAACGGCGGGTCTGTACCCCAGTTAATTACGTCGACAGGGAAAAGGGCTGCCCTTGCCGCCAAACATATCTTCG
>JAOUDT010000133.1 GCA_029859145.1 Dehalococcoidia bacterium | reverse complement strand
GCGTTGAGCATTCTGAGCCTTTTTTGTCTGGTAGAGTTCGTGTGATGATACTATACCGTCGCGATAGCTGTCAAAGCATCGGTGAGAGCGGGCATTGAATAGAGGGTCATACTGTGTTACCATCTTGTGTTATCTTGTTGTGCTTTTTTGCCCCTGTAGCTCAGAGGATAGAGCGCTGGCCTCCGGAGCCAGGTGCAAGGGTTCGAGTCCCTTCAGGGGCGTTTTGTAATTGGGCTGTTTTGAAGAATACGTACTTGCTCGATTCGTTTGCATCACTCTCGGCCATTGCCAGGCTGACGGGGTCGGTGGAAGCAATCTGGTGATGGTGCAAGCCAATTACAGGAAGGGAAGGGGCGAACAAACGAGACAGCTGCAAAAACGCCCAAAATTGAACTGGAAATCAAGATGATATGCCTCTTTCCACGACGAGGAGGTGTCAAGTTATGACTGAGCTTCTTGAGGTAAGATGGCATGGGAGGGGAGGACTGGGGGCGGTGACTTCGGCCGAGCTGGTTGCCCGTGCTGCTATAAGCGAAGGGAAATATGCTCAGTCGTTCCCCAGTTTCGGCCCTGAGCGGAGAGGAGCACCGGTTCTCGCTTTCCTGAGGATAAGCGACGAATTTATCAGAACCAGGACGGCTATCGATAAGCCCGACATAGTGACTGTTCTCGATCCCGGATTATTGAGTGTGGTTGACGTGGCGTCAGGGCTCAAAGACAATGGCAGAATCGTAATTAATTCCAGGAAATCGCCGGCTGAACTGAAGTCTGAATTTGGATATAGGTGGCCTGTGGCTGCAGTCAACGCTACCAAAATCGCCAGAGAAACTATCGGGGTGCCTATCACTAACACGGCCATGATAGGCGCGCTGCTAAAAGTTACTGACGCGGTGAAACTCGATTCTGTGATTGAGCAGCTACATGAACGGTTCGGGGCGAGGGCCAAGGGAAACATCGAGGCCATGAAAAGAGCTTACACGCAGACTGTAATAGAGGAGTAAGAAATGGCAGCGAAAAGACTGAAAACAGGGTCTGATTTTACCTGGCAAGACATGGAAATTGGCAATGTCGTTACGGAACCGGGTAGTGCTGCCTTGCGCAGGACAGGAGATTGGAGGTCCCAGAGGCCGATACTTGATAAAGAGAAGTGCAACAAATGTGGCTTGTGTTGGCTTTATTGCCCTGATGCAGCCATAAAGCCTCTCGAAGATGGATACTATGAACCTGACCTCTTCTACTGTAAGGGCTGTGGCATTTGCGCCAAAGTCTGTCCCAAAGATGCCATAACTATGATAGAGGAGGAGGAAAAATGAGCAAGAGAGTGGGATTAGAAGCTTCACATGCTGCTGCCGAAGCAGCCAAAATGGCTGACGTTGATGTCATTGCTGCCTATCCCATAACACCGCAGACGCATATTCCCGAGCGGCTTGCTGAGATGGTGGCTGACGGTGAACTGAACGCGGCCTACATACCTGTGGAGTCGGAGCACTCGGCCCTGAGCGCCTGCCTTGGAGCTGCTGCAGTAGGAGCCAGGACTTTCACTGCTACTGCGGGTCAGGGTTTGGAACTTATGCATGAAGTTGTTTACGTTGCTTCATCTATGAGATATCCCATGGTCATGACGGTATGCAACAGAGCTCTTTCTGCACCCTTGAGCGTTTGGGGAGACCACTCTGATGCCATGGCTGTCCGAGATACCGGCTGGATCCAGGTATTTTGCCAGAATAGCCAGGAAGCATTTGATATGACCCTTTGGGCTTTCCGTGTTGGTGAAGATTCGAGAGTCCTTTTGCCGGTGATGGTTCATTTCGACGGGTTTCATCTGTCTCACGTGACAGAGCCAGTTATCTTGCCAGAACAAGAAGAAGTGGGTAGATTTCTCCCCAAATTTCACTACCCTTTTGCTTTGAACCCCGATAAACCAATGACTCACGGGGCTTTCGGGCCCCCCGACGTATATTCGGAAGCCAAGATAGCTCAAGAGGTGGCCATCAGGGAGTCCAAGGCAGTGGCAATTCAAGGATTTAAGGAAT
Organism: Dehalococcoidia bacterium; assembly: GCA_029859145.1. Lineage (GTDB taxonomy): Bacteria > Chloroflexota > Dehalococcoidia > GIF9 > AB-539-J10 > RBG-13-51-36. Next base: position 1,956 of record JAOUDT010000133.1, on the reverse strand, counting down.
TTGGAGACATCTTTGGGCGTTATTATCAGCTCGTCGAGTCCTATAGAGCGGAAGGAGCCAAAACGTTGCTGCTGACTATGGGAAGTTTCAGTGAGACAGCAAAGATTGCCATAGATGCAAAGAAGAAAAAGGGAGAATCTTTAGGGCTCATCACCTTGCGTCTTTGGAGGCCTTTCCCATTTGAGGAACTTCGGCAAGCGGTGAAGAATGCCGAGACTCTCATCGTTTTTGACCGATGCGTCTCCTTGGGAGGTCCGGCGGGGACAGTTGCCTCGGAAATTAGGTCAGCCCTATATAATGAGAAGAAGAGGCCGAAGGTTGTGAGTTTCGTGGGTGGTTTGGGGGGAAGGGACATGCCAGTAGAAGATTTCGAATACATTGTTGACCGGGGTCGGGAAATCGCAGAGAAGGGGTCGAAGGAGTTGTCTGAGACGGTGGGCATAAGGGGCGAGGTAACAGGTATAAGGGGGTAAAAGATGGAGGGAAAGTTTATAAAATTTGGCAAAAACCTTGTGACCACAGAAGAGTTCGTCGCTGAGGGGCATAGTTTCTGTGTTGGCTGTGGCGAAGCTCTGGCATTGAGACTCGCCTGCAAAGCCCTGGGAAAGGATGTAATAATTGCCAATGCTACTGGATGCATAGAAATTTGCACTTCACCGCTTCCTGTCACGTCGTGGGCAGTTCCCTGGATACATACATTGTTTGAAAATACCGCCGCCACAGTTTCGGGCATAGAAGCAGGGTTAAAGATTTTGATGAAGAAGGGCAAGATGCCTGAAAGGGATGTCAAGTGTGTGGCTGTAGCTGGAGACGGAGGGACAAGCGACATAGGAATGCAAGCCTTGTCCGGAGCGTTCGAGAGGAATCATGACTTTCTATATCTCTGTTTCGACAACGAAGCGTATATGAATACCGGGATCCAGAGGTCAAGTGCTACTCCTTACGGAGCTTCGACCACCACGGCACCTGCGGGCAAGATGAGCATTGGCCAGACTACATGGAAGAAGAACATGCCTGAAATTGCTGTGGCCCATAACATTCCTTACGTAGCTACAGCCTGTCCCAGCTATCCTTTTGATTTGATGAACAAGGTCAGAAAGGGCGGGGAAGTCAAAGGCCCGGCTTATGTCCACATATTCTCTCCTTGCCCGACAGGCTGGAGGTATGCTGCTGATTTGGCCATTGAAATAGGCCGGCTTGCCGTAGAGACAGGCATTTTCCCTCTCTATGAAGTGGAAGATGGCCGGTACAAGTTAAATATTGATCGCCCCGAGCTCAAACTGGTTGAGGAATACTTGAAGACGCAGGGCCGGTTTCGTCATTTGTTGGATGAGGAAATTGCCAAGATCCAAGAGCACGTAAATGAGGAATACGCCAAACTCAAGGCAAAAGTAGCCTGTTTTGCAGCTTGATCCCTCCCAATGAGCAAGGTTGATTGCTTCAGTTCTTCCTACCTACTATAATATGTAGCTGTACGGGGTGTGGCGCAGCGGCTAGCGCGCATGGTTTGGGACCATGAGGTCGGTGGTTCAAATCCACTCACCCCGACCATAATAACCTCTGTCACATTCGGTAAATGCCCGAGAAAATCTTGACAAGGGAAATGAGCTAAACTAAAATTGTTAGAGACGTCTAACAATTGGGAGTAAACGATGGTAAGACGGGAAGCGCGAAGAGAGCAAAGCGCCAGCATGGAAGACTATCTTGAGGCAATAGCCAAGCTCGGCGAGGGCAGGAAGGTGGTCAAAGTGAAGCAGCTCAGCCAAATGCTGGGGGTCAAGATGCCCAGTGTTACTTCGGCTTTGAAGAAGCTCTCAGAGCAGGGGCTTGTGGAGCATGAGAGATACGGACATATAAAGCTCACCCCTGGAGGTTATCAGGTGGCCCGCGATGTGATTTACCGCCATGAGGCATTGACTCGTTTTTTTGCGCAAGCTCTGGGCATCGGCCGGAAAA
>JAOUDT010000132.1 GCA_029859145.1 Dehalococcoidia bacterium | reverse complement strand
AGCCGTATTGGACATGATTTCACCGCCTATATCTTATCAATCACGTAATCCAGATTCAGCTCCTTGAGCTTCTCTGGCGTCGGCTTTCCCGTCTTTTTGCCCCAGCCACGAAACTCATAATAGGCATCCAACGACTGGTCTAGTTTTTTCACCGTATGCCCCTCCGCGGCACCCTCGGGCAACGGTTCCTCAAGCAATCGCTTCGGCAGAGTATCATCTGCCCTGGTCAGTCCGTCCCTGACGTTGAAAGATCTGGCCAGATTATAGACCCTCTCCCCCACTTTTCTGAAATCGCTGACAGTGAACTCCCAGCCAACGCAGTTGGCTATCATGTCAACCCATTCTTGGGTAGCCAGTGCCATGCCCATGAACTTGCACGTTCCTGCGCAGTCAAAGACGGTAAGGGCGTCCTCCAAGTCTTTGACCACCTTGGCCTCGGCAGGATTCTCTACTATCCAATCTTCGATTCGGCTATCCTCAATACACAGTAACGGTGTGTCTACAAAAGCCGGCCCTTCCACGTAAGCCGTGATATGGTCGCCGCCGCGGTTGGCCGTCACGAATGCCAGACCGCATATCTTGGCTGCCCTGGGGTCATAGGCCGGCAACTCCAGGCCTTTGACGTGCATGGCAAAACTTTCCGCACCCTTGTCCAGCTTCGCCGCTACTCTCTTGGTCCCCTCAGCCAACAGGTCACCAATACCTTCCCTTCTGGCTATCTTGCGTATGAGCTGAATGACAACATCCGCGTCACCGAATTTCAGCTCCAGCCCGTCGGTGTCGGCCTTGGTCAATATCCCCTTTTCATAGCACTCTATGGCAAAGGCTATTGTGCTCCCGGTTGAGATTACGTCCAGTCCGTACTCGTCGCACAGGTTATGTGCGAATGTCACTGCCTCAAGGTCGTAAAGCGCGCACATAGCACCAAAGGCGCCGATTGTCTCATATTCGGGGCCCTCACCTTTACAGGCATAGGGACCGCTCTTCACCACGCTTACCCGGCAGCAGCTGATGGGACAGGCGTAGCAGTGCTTCCTGTCCACCAGGAGTGTGCTCTCCAGCGTGATCCCGCTTATCTTGTCTATATCCGGAACGACTCCGGTCTGCCAGTTCCTGGTAGGAAAGCCTCCCCTGACATTCACCAAGTCGGTCACCATGGCTGTCCCGTAAGTCTCAAGGGTAATCTTCAGCAGGCTTTCGTTGACCAGGTCATAATTCCTCTTCGATATCTGGCTGAAGGCATCTTTGTTGGCTATCTTGATCTCCTGTGTCCCTCTGGCAGCCACTGCCTTCAGACGTTTCGACCCCATCACTGCCCCCACACCACATCTTCCGGCAGGCCGGTGAGCATCGTTGAATATACCGGCGTATCTAACCAAGTTCTCGCCGGCTATGCCAATGCAGGCAACGTTGAAGTCCTCACCCAGTCCTTCCTTAATCAGCTTGGTAGTCTCACCAACACCTTTGCCCCACAGGCGCTCTGCGTCTTTGAGTTCGGCTTTGCCGTCATCTATTACCAGGTAGACCGGTTTGGGTGAAATGCCTTCGAAGATAATCCCATCGAACCCTGAGTTCTTAAGATAGACTCCCCAGCTACCTCCCGAGTTTCCCTCTCCCCAGAAGCCGGTTAGGGGCGACTTGGTAACTACACAATATCTTCCGGCGCTCGGTGATTCCGTACCCGTCAGAGGCCCCGTCATGAAAATGAGCCTATTGTCGGGTCCAAGCGGGTCAGTGCCTTTGGGCACTTCATCGAAAAGGTATTTTGTGGCCAGCCCGCTTCCTCCCAGGAACATCTTGCAGTCGTCCTCTCTAAGAGCCTCTACTGATACCCTGCCGTTTGTTAAATCAACCCTGAGTATTTGCCCCATGTAGCCGAACATGTTTGCTCCTCCTTCTATCTATTCACACGTGCCCTGAAAATGGGCTTAGTCATTTCTCGAATTTTGCATTAACGGCATCCATTCGCCGCACACGATGGATTGTCTCAAACGGCGTCTGCGTTAGCTGGAGGACTCGTTTCAATACCTTGTCATCAGGTGCTTCCCACTCACAGAAGTGCTTGTTTCCACCGAAATCACAGTAACTACACCTCCACGAGACGCCTTCCGGCATGAAATTGGGGGCGGCCTTAGCGCGCGCAATCAATTCTTCCTCAGTGAACGGTGTCTTGTGAACAACTATGAAACGTGGCATTTCCCTTACCTCCTTGCAGTTCCCGAGAACCTCTTGAAGTCAGCACAGTGGTTCTGGTAAAGCTAAAAATCTATGCTCTTTCCCTCGTATGTGTAGTTGAAAAACCTCTCAGTTTCTGCAACATTAGGTATTCTGGCAGAGACAATCAGAGAGCCGTCAGCCATAAGATTGTCTATTAGCTTCCCCATTGCCTTTTTGAAGCCGTCCAATGAAATACCCGTTTCCCTGATGCTCAGCGGTTGATCGATACTATGAGCCAGTCCTCGTATAGCTTGCGCCAAGACTGTTGCCGCGGTCTTCCCTTTTGGTACTTCAAGTTTGATAGCGTAAGCTATCTCTGCCCAGAGCTCTTCGCGAGCTTCCCCGATGAACTCGATCGTGTAGGGGAGAAACAACCCAACCGCTCTGCCATGGGGAGTGTGGAACAGGGCGCCGAGGGAATGGCCTGCAGCATGGGCCATAGATGACAGCGCGTTGATGAAGCCGATGCCTCCAATGCATCCTGCGTTGTGCATCCTTTCCCGCGCTTCCATATCATTCCCATCCTTCACTGCCCTAGGAAGATACTGGAAAACAAGCTGCATAGCTTTGATACAGAGACCATCTGTGAAGTCGTTCTTCCAGGTGCAGGTGAATCCTTCGACTGCGTGGGTCAGTGCGTCCATGCCTGTGTCTGCTGTTATTTGAGGGGGCATTGCCCGTGCCAGTTCTGGGTCCACAATAGCAATGTCCGGGACGATTTCCCGGTTAATAAGGCTCAACTTTCTTTGGTCGCTTACATCCGTGAGCACTATTGCAAAAGTTGCCTCCGCACCTGTGCCTGATGTTGTTGCAACGCAAACAAGCTTGCATTTGGCGCCCAGACCCAAATCCGAAATGAACGGGTTTATCTCTTCCACCTTTATGTCCGGCCTTTCATATTGCACCCTCATTGCCTTAGCCGCGTCCATAACCGACCCCCCACCCACAGCAACAGCCAAATCCGGTCCATACTGGTTCATCAGAGCCACTCCCCTCCGTACCGTCTCCAGCGACGGATCGGGCTCAACCTCGTCAAAGACAGTGGCTTGTATCCCTGCTTGGGAAAGCTGTTCTTTGACTTTGCCAATGAAGCCCAGCTTCACAATGTTCTTATCAGTAATGACGAACGCCGATTTCCCCTTCAGTTCAGCCAGATGGCTCAGTGCATCCTGTCCAAAAACTACCTTGGGGACAACGAAGTACCACATGGCTACCTCCTCGCCACAAACTCGTTATATGTCTGTGACAACACTATGTCAACAGACGACAGTTGTTGTCGGCCCGCTTGTGGCTTCACACTATATAGATATCTAATCAGGAAATAGGGTCTCAAATGCAGTCGCGCAGTTGACGAGTTCCACCGCTGCCCTGGGCATCTTCATGATTTGAGCCATATCACCTTTGACCTTGATCTTGCCGGTCATCATCGATTGGACTGGGTCAACTTTCTTGTTTAGTATCTGCTTCCAGTTGGTGAACGGGCCAACTATGCGGTATTTCGGAGACTTCTCATTTTCGTCTGTAATCGCGCGAGCCTCGCGGCATTCGCCATGCCATAAGTCAAGGTACATGATGTGCCTCTGTTTGTACGATGCATCAGGTTCCACGACAAAGTAGATATCTCCTTCCCAGTTCTTGGCTGCCTCTTTGTATGCCTGGCTTGTCTCCAGCGCCTTCTTCAATGCGTCCACCCACTCTTGTGCTCCAAACAAAATAGCCATTTTGCCCTCCTCCTGGTGAATTTCCGGTGTCAATTATACCATCTTTGCCAACTCAAGACGTGTCACATGGACACTAGCATCCGCTGCCTGAAGATT
>JAOUDT010000131.1 GCA_029859145.1 Dehalococcoidia bacterium | reverse complement strand
CCAGGGGAGACATCTAAGGCTTCAGCCTCACAGTCATGTCGCTCTGCCCACCTCAAGTACATCCTGAGCAACATGTTGGCCCAATCCTGTGACTCCGTGCCACCAGCACCAGCATGAAGGGCGAGCATGGCATTTCGATTATCGTAATCGCCAGTAAAAAGCTGTTGACTCTCCAGCTGTTCAAACTGGGAGCTCAGCTTTCCTAATTCCAGCTGTATTTCTTCTTTAAAAGAGTAGTCTTCTTCCCCGATAGCCAGAGCAATCATTTCCTGGAGATCGGCAGCCTGCTTCTCCAGTCCGCGCCAGACACCGACCAAGTTCTTCTTGCGCCGGAGTTCACGCATCACAGCTTGAGCTTTAGTTGGGTCACGCCAGAAATCAGGTTGTGCTGACTCTGCTTCTATTCCGGCAATTTCCTTTTCATTGCCAGAGATGTCAAAGATGCACCATGATGTCTGAGATTTGTCGAAGCAAGGCTTCCAAATTGTCCTTCTCTTCTTGCATTTGCAATACTCCTAAGCGAGCAATGTCCCTTGGCAGCTTGGTTGGGAGGCTAACATTCCCCCGGCAGCGAGGTGAGCCAGACGGGTGGGTTCAGGAAGTCTATAACCACGGCAACACTTCATAACCCACTGCAAAGCCGATGCCAAGTCGATTTTGTGACCCACCGAAACATATATCGGTTTCACCCCCGACTTGGTTCTTAGCGCTGCTCCAACAAGCTCCCCTCTGTCAGTCAATTCAGCGTGAGAGCCAACCTCTTCTGTCACAGGCTGATGCTGACCACAGAGGATAGATTTCGCACAGCCGATAGTAGGCAAATCGAGAAAAAGTCCCACATGTGAGGCAAGCCCAAATCTTCTGGGATGAGCAATCCCTTGGCCATCAACTAGAATGAGGTCGGGAACATTACTTAGTCTCTCACAAGCAGCCAGTATCAAGGGACTTTCTCGGAAAGACAACAGGCCCGGAACATAGGGAAATCTAATCTTACTCCGAGCTTCCTTCACCTCGACTATGCCGAACTCAGGGTAACGGAGAACTACCACTGCTCCTCTGGCCAAACCCTGCGCATCAGGAGAAGATATGTCAATACCGGCAATGAGGCGTGGGCTAATGATTCCGTTCTCGGCTACCACCCTTCTGGCCAGGCTTACTTGTATTTCCCTCGCCTCGCCAGGGCTCACGTCCCAACTGTGCAATTCATGCACTCTCATATCTTGAATTATAAAGCATTCCACTGCAATAACAAACTCCGAAATTACTGATACAAAAAGTGAGGACTCTTACCAGGGGTATCAGTATTGGCGAAAGTGAACTAGTCTGCTATAATCACAGGTATATTCAATCATCATTTGGTGAGATGATTATCCACTGGGGTGAGGTTTTATGGCCAAAGAAATCACAAGTGACGTAGAAGCCCTTGAGGTCGAAGCCGAAAAGATGCTGGAAGGGGCAAAGACCAGAGCCAACGAAATTATCCTCGAAGCCAAGGAAGAAGCCAAGAGAATGCTTGCCTCTCAGTTGCCCTTGGATGAGGTAAAAACTGAGTGTGAGAAGATTGTAGGCACAGCCAAGGCAGAAGCGGATAAGAAAATTCAGGATTCCGAGAGCAAGGCCGCCGAAATCAGCATCACCGCCGATAAGAAAATAAGAGAGATCACGGAGCTCGTGGTGAATATCGTCAGGGGGAAAAGCTGACGTGATACCCTTGATCGTCAATACACCTGCCCCCATGGTTAAAGTCAGGGTAATGACTACCAAGGATCGCTCAACCGAGGCTCTCAAAACTCTACATAGTGCCGGAGTGCTTCACGTTGAGGAAAGTGAAGAACTGAAGCCCATAGACAAGGAAGCAATCGAACAGGAAAGAAGAAAAGTCGGTGAACTTCTGGCTAGCATTAACGACGTTTTAGCCTATCTGCCAAAGGGAGAGAAAGTATCGTTGGGAGAGGACGTGGAGGTTGTATATAACAGGCCCCTTGAAGAAATCGACAGCGAAGTCAGGGCCCTATGTAGCAAGCTCATCAAAATGCACCAAATAGCAGCCAAGCTCAAAGAGAACATTAGGGAACTCACGGAACTCGCCAAGTACCTTGGCTCTCTTGGGCAGCAGGCTGATGTCAAATTAAGAGATTTAAGTTTTTCCGGCAGTTACCTCTTCTCCCGGGTGTTCGTCTTTCCCAAAGAGCTATTTGAAACCCTATACACTAGACTTAGAGAGCACCTGTTCGAGACTATTGTAGGCACAGCAGAAAATGATGCCGTTTTGTACGCCGTTGCCAAAACTGACGATCGAGAGACTATAGAGACTATTATCAGGGATAGTGGGGCAAAGACTCTGCTGATACCGGAAAGAGATTTGAGCTTGAGAGAATTCCTTGAAGCAGCTAACACCAATATCCACACTTTTGAAGAAGAACTGGCCAAGCTTCAGACCGAGATTGAGAATAAGACCGTAGAGAATTTAAGGACGCTCGTCCTTTTCCGGGAGGCATTATCAGCCGAAACCGAAAGGTTAGCAGTTTTGGCCAAAGCCAGTGAGGCAAAGTATATTACCCTAATCGAGGGGTGGATTCCGGAGACTGGCGCAGAGGATGCGATTTCTGAGATTAAAGACAAAGTAGACTATGTGTTTGTCGATGCCAGAAAGCCGCAAGAGGTCGAGGAGCCCCCTACCAAGTTCAGGAATTCTCGTCCTTTTCGGCCCTTCCAAGTCATAGTAAAGCTATTCGGCGTTCCTAAGTACAAGGAATGGGACCCCACGCCTGTGATGTCTTACTCTTTTCCATTTTTCTTCGGTCTGATGATGAACGATGTGGCCTATTCGGCCATACTCTTATTATTCGCTAATCGCGGTTTGAGGATGTTCGTTGACGACCCCGAAAGCGAAGGATTTAAGCTGTTTCAGCGGATGCTCTACATAAGTGGCGGGGCAGGTCTTGTCTTCGGGTTGCTCACGGGCAGCTATTTCGGGAATTTTACCCAGCTTTTCGGGATCGAGAGCCCAGCTCTCGCCACGTGGATTCAATCGCTGCTGGGAGATCCCCTGCGGTTCATAATTCTCTCAATAATGATAGGCTTGGTTCATGTGAACATAGCGCATGTGCTGACGCTCATCAAAGCGGCAAAAGAAGGTAGTAAAGGAACAGTAGTAACCAAACTTGGACTGTTTTTACTGGAAATTGGAGCAATCCCCTGGATTGTGCATAACTTGCTTAAGGCGGATATACCCATATTGCCAGAACAATCATACCCTATCTTATTATATGTCGCGGCTGCGGGCTTAGTCCTAATCATTGTCTCCTATCTTAGGATGAACGGTGTCCTTCTGGGGGGAATCTTCTCGTTGTCCGAAGTAACCGGAATACTGGGTGACGTCATGTCATACTGTCGGCTGGCTGGTGTGGGGTTAGCTACGTACTACCTCGGTTCCTCCTTCAACCTGATGTCTCAGATACTACCCGATTTGGTGCCGGCGACAATTGCAGTAGTTGCTGGTCCAGTGCTGGCAGCCATAATTTTGATTGCCGGCCATATAGTCAACGCCGCCCTCAGCGGCATCTCCTGTTTTGTTCACTCCCTCAGATTGTGTTTTGTGGAATTTCTCCTCAAGTTCTACGAGGGTGGCGGCAGGGAATATAGTCCGTTCCAATTGAAGACCCGACCTGCGTTTGTCAAAGCAAAATCTTAGAAAGGAGTGTGAAATTGCATTGGATCCAACAGCATTAGCAATTCTGGGCGGGGCCATAGGACTGGCTGGAGCCATGGCCGGTTCTTCCATAGGCGTCGGTATTGCGGCATCGGCAGGTGCCGGAACGCTGGCTGAAGAGCCCGGGCAGTTCAGAAACGTTATCTTGCTATCATCTCTTCCCATGACACAGACCTTTTACGGGCTCATAATTCTTATCATCATAATAAGCACAGTGCTGGGAAACATAACTACCACGGGCAATGGTCTGGCTGTGCTGGGCTGTGGCATTTTCGTGGCCGCCGCCGAGGGTTTTTCAGCAGCATATCAAGGTATTGTATGTGCCTCGGGCATATCGCTCC
>JAOUDT010000129.1 GCA_029859145.1 Dehalococcoidia bacterium | reverse complement strand
GAGCTAAAGGGTAAATTGGGTTGGGACTTCGTAGTTTACGAGCGTGGTAATCCAGAGGAGTGGATAGGAATTGAGGTGAAAGAACTAGCTACTACAAGAGAGGTTTCTAGGTGGTCTGAATTCTGGAATAGGTTATGCTTGGAGTTGACCGAAGATTCGGCAGACAAAGGAATTCAAGGGGAATTTACGATTATCCATCCACCAGTCTTGAACCTAAAACCCGAGAAGCGTCTGGAATTCCGACGAGTTTTTGTCGAGGTCCTAACTAATAAGCAATCAACTCTGAAGGGAGGTTTTGTAGACATTGGCCCTGATATCGCCCACAAATTTCCCAACTGGCCTCAAGAGAAAAGCGAGCCTTTTGACGAATATGATAGATGGGGAACGGATCGTCCATGTAAGCTAGAAATTACAAAGGCCTCAGATTCAGGATGCGAAGTGATATCGCCTATTAGCCCAATTCGCGTGCGCGACGGTGTTGAGCTACACGAGAAAACTTTTAAGGAAGCGGATATCAAACACGCAAACAAGCAACTTAAACTAGCTAAAGAAAAAGGAACGAAGGAGACTATTCTCTTATTTGCTTGTGAACCTTTTATCTATGAAGATCTGATAAAGAATCAGGTGGAGAATTTAAGCCAGCACCTTATTTCTGACATTGATTCTATCTACCTCATTGGTATGGGCAATAAGGATATAGTAGTTAAGGTTTACCCTGACTAGCGTTTAATTCAAAAAAGGGGTGAGAATATGAACGCGGCTATAAGAGAGCTGGAAGAAAAGGGAAAGGCGGCTAAGGCAGCTTCCAAGAAGCTGGCGTTTCTTTCTACGCAAGTTAAGAATAAGGCTTTGGTCAACATCGCTGACGCTCTTATTGATAGGCTGAATGAAATCCTGATTGCCAACAAGATTGACTATGAAAAGGCGAAGGCTTCGGGGATGAACGAGGCAATGCTGGATAGGCTAATGCTTTCCCCCCCCCGTCTTGAGGGCATAGCTCAGGACGTGAAGACTGTGGCGGCGTTGCCCGACCCCGTCGGTGAGGTCTTCGAGGAGCGAACTCTACCCAACGGCCTAAAGGTAGGCAAGAAACGAGTGCCTCTAGGAGTCATCGGAGCAATATATGAGAGCCGTCCCAATGTCACCATAGACATTTCAAGCCTGTGCCTTAAATCAGGCAATGCCGTCATCCTCCGAGGCGGCAAAGAGGCGACAAATTCCAGTCGCGCTTTGGCTAACGTAGCGCAAGAGGCTTGCCACCAGGCTGGCGTACCTCAAGGAGCCATTCAATTTGTTGAGTCCACAGAGCGGGCTTTGGTCAACCACATGCTCAAGATGAAAGGAACAATTGACTTGATGATCCCCCGGGGTGGCGCTGAATTAATAAAGCTCGTCTCAGAGAATGCCGCTATGCCGGTAGTTACCGGCGGCATCGGTGTCTGCCATACCTACGTAGACAAGAGTGCCGATATGAAGAAGGCAGTCGCCATTGCCTATAATGCCAAAGTCCAGCGCCCTACTGTATGCAATGCTCTCGATTGCATCCTGATCCATAATCAGATTGCTCAAGACTACTTGCCGGCCATTGCCAGGGAGTTAGCCAAGGCCAGCGTGGAAATGCACTGCGACAAGCGGGCGATGGCCATACTTAAGCCCGTTCCGTCCCTGAACCTAGTACCGGCAAAAGACGAGGACTGGGGCAAGGAATACCTATCGTTAAAGGCTGCCATCAAGGTGGTTGACTCTCTGGACCAAGCTCTAGAGCACATTGAGAAATATGGCTCTGGGCATTCCGAAGCTATCGTCACCGAAGACCACTCCGCAGCAACGCGCTTTCTCAACGAAGTAGACGCTGCCTGCGTCTATGCCAACGCCAGCACCCGCTTCACCGATGGGGCACAGTTTGGCTTGGGCGCTGAGATAGGCATAAGCACGCAGAAATTTCACGCTCGCGGTCCCATGGCTTTGAAAGAGCTAACCAGCTACAAGTGGATTATCCAGGGCAGCGGACAGGTCCGCCCCTAGCCTTCAAACCATCAAGACCAAAGCGTCACGCCATCGAGCCGTATATTCTTAAGAGTTCGCCCCGAGAGAGCCAAACCGCCTTAACCTGCACAGGTCTGGCAAATGTCACGTGCTTTCTGAACCAGGGAATTTGCTGGCCACGCATTAGTGCAGTGATATGGAGCAGCGCCAGCTTTACTCTCAGGCTGTTCGGCAAGTCGATGACCTGGAATCCCAAACGTCGAGCATGGGCATAGAAGGCTGTCCAACCATATATCGCTACGATGCTGCCGTATTTCCCGTTAGCTACTTCTGTGGCCAGGACCTGCAGGGCCTCCTTTGAGTAGGAGACGAATCCCCGCGGGAAGACCCTGCTCCCTGACCCTGAACTTGATCTTGATCTACGTTTCTCATTAATCCAGGCGTCATTGAAGTGCAGTTTGATGACCGGGTCGCCTGGTCTAACCTCACAACCATCTTCCAGTTTGACAGGACGACCCTTGTGCCGCCTCACCTCAACGCAGATGATGCCGTTTTTTCCGAGAGGTTTGACACCAAGAACCGTGGCATGGACTCTGTTTATGATTGGCAAAAGAGCCCGTATAACAGTCACGAACAAAAGGGATGCCATATCATCACGGCTGGAACTTATCTTTGGCCTGCGGTTTGTGCCGGCTCAGCTACATGGTTTACGTTGGAGATGATGTTCTTCCACTTCCCCATATGACGGGAACGGTCTTCCAGCGCGGTCACCAGTTCCACACGAATAGACGGGCGTTCGACGCCCAAGGTATCTAGCTTCCGTGCCATCTGTTCCCGCACGCTACCAGCTACGTGTCCATCCCCTTCATCGAACATCAATCGTAAGCAGATGCCTTCCGGCTCATGAACTACCTGGTACTGCCGTATGTCAGCGAAGCTTTCCAGAACGTTCCAAAAATGGACAGGGTGAACGGCAACCTGTCTTCCCCCTCGACCCCGAAGATAAAGCACATCGTCATTCCTGCCGTTGATGGCCAGAATACGACGGAAGGGTTGGCCACACGGACAGGGCTCGGGGGCCAGTACCATCATATCAGTTATCTCGTAGCGGATGACGGGCTGAGTGAATCCGAAGAGGCTGGTGAACAGAATCTTGTGTCCCAGAGTGCTATCGGGCACAGGGTTGTTATTCTCATCTACTACCTCAATAATGCCCAGGTCTTCGAATATGTGCATCCCCTGGCCGGGGTTGCACTCCATGGCGCGGAGTCCCTCCTGAGTGCCATAGATGTCAAAGACTGAGCTTTTTGGCCAGGCAGCCTGGAGTTGCTTCCTCAATTCGCTGGTCAGTGGTTCTCCACCACCGGCGATAATAGTAGGACTGATACGCAGGTACCCTTGAAGCTGCTCTGTCACAAGCAGCCCCAGGACAGACGGAAAACCTCGGAGCACGTGGGGTTGAAGGTAATTCAGCCGCTGGACCAGTTCTTCGACAAGAGCGGTAGCCGGTAGCACGTGATAACGGTAGAGACCCGTATCCATACTAAGGGGGAGGCGATAGCTGTCGTGTAGAGGACTGTGGGAGCCAATGGTAACAATCGTGGGGCGTCTCAATGAGAAGGGAATCACTCCCATCATAGCGGCGATCCGCATGCTTGTCGCTTCCTGAATACTCCATTCTTTGCGATTGAATACCACCACCGTTTTCAGCCCGGAGCTACCCGCCGTAGTAAGCACACGGTACTCTCCCAGGTAGTACTCATCCCCGAAGATGTGAGCCATATGTTCTTGTAGCTGGGAGAGGCGCAACCGGGGGTCAGTGACGATTTGGTCGAAGCGTCTCATGTAGGTCTTTTTGTCTAGGATAGGAAAGTCCCGAAGACTATAGGGCGGACCCAACCGGTGTGCGCTGCGGTACTCGCGGTAGAAGGGAGACTTCCGAGTCACCCAGTCGAGAAGACTGGCCAGCCGGCGCTGCTGTAACTCCTCAAGCTTGGCGCGGGGCCAGCACTCGTGTCTGATCAAGGCTTGCCGGTAAACGATGGCTCGGGCCAGGTCTCCCAAGCGACGCATCGTATGCGGCTCTTTCATTCAGCATTACCCTCGAATTACCTTCAGAGCCATATCCCAGCCGTTGCCCCCAAATCATCCACAAGCTCCAAGTAATTCTCGGTCTAAAACTACATCGCTATACTAGGTATTTCCGATTATAAACGGGTCGCTACTTGTTGTCAAGTGTGCCGGCAATTTTTGTAGAAAGCAGCGGGCTGGCCATACTTCCCAAGGCTAATCCTTCTTCTT
>JAOUDT010000130.1 GCA_029859145.1 Dehalococcoidia bacterium | reverse complement strand
AAGCCTCAGTAGTCAAGCTGTAAATTCCTTCGAACCATAGCACTAACTTGAAAACCTAGGGGCTTTTGTACGCTCTTTTCTGCGGCTCCTTGCTGAAAGCCAAATGGTGCTTGATTGCCTCTTTGAGAGTGGTGGCTGCCAGAAGAGCACAATGGATGTCATCTTCAGGGAGCCCGGCTAAAGCATCCAGTATATCCTGCTGGGTAATCTTCTCAGCCTCAGAAACGCTCTTCCCCCTAGCTAGCTCGGTAACCATACTGCCTGAGGCAATACTGCACCCACAGCCATCTGTCCAGAAAGTAGCATTCATGATTTTACCGCCATTCACGTTGAGATATATTTCCATAGTATTCCCTTGCGGACCAGCTATGCTGGCAAATCCATCGGGCTCGGGAATCCTACCCAGATTCCTAGGATTCAGAAAATGATCAATCGTTTTCTCTGAGTAGACCTTTTTCATGTCCTCCATTATAGACTGTTCCAGTTCTTTGAACGCGTCATCAAATTTCTTTGTCATTTGGCATTCCCCTCTAGAAAAGATTTGATGGACAGTTTGACGTGGACTACCCCTATTGCTATCGCGAGGTCATTCGGCCTAAAGCTATGACCACATTGGCAAAAAGCTCGAAAACTGCGTCTGAACTATATTTCTCAATTTGTCCTTCGTCACACAGCTTGGCCAATTCCGGGTCGATGGGCAATGTTCCCAAAAGAGGAGCTCCGGAAGCCTTGGCCATGTCCTCTCCCTTGCTCTTGCCGAACACCTCCAGCTTCTTGCCTGTCTCTGGTAATACAAGATAGCTCATGTTCTCTACCACCCCCAGCACTCGAACATTCATCTTTTGTGCCATCCTCACTGCCTTCTTGACTATCATCTCAGTCAACTCCTGAGGTGTAAAAACATCTATTACCCCTGAGATAGGTATTGCCTGTAACACCGTCAATGGGGCATCTCCAGTTCCTGGGGGCAGGTCTATTATGAGGCAGTCCAGCTTGCCCCACAGAACCTCCTCCCAGAACTGTGTGATAGCTTTGGACATGAGGGGGCCTCTCCAGATAATCGCTTCATCTTCACTAGGCAAAAGCAGGTTCATGGACATAATCTCGATTCCTGATTTTGATAATATGGGCAAGATACCTGTCTCGCTGCCGCTAGGGCGACCATTTAAACCGAACATCTTGGGAATACTAGGGCCGGTGATATCAGCATCCAGTATGCCCACATCCTTTCCTTCCCGGGCAAAAGAAACAGCCAACAGACTAGCTACCAGAGATTTGCCGACGCCCCCTTTGCCACTCATGACCGCCACTATTTTCTGGATCTGATTAAGTTCCTTGGGCTTGACCTCGATGAACTCAACAGCCGCTTCTTTGACGCCAGAAACCTTGCTGACCGCTGCCGCCGCCTGATCCTCTAGCAAGTTGTGATATTGACCAGGGATAGCAGTCGAGGCCAAAGTCACTTTGGCTTTGCCGTCGTTAACTTCCACGCTTCGAACCAGGTTCATCTGTACCAGGCTGCGCGTTATCCCAGGGACAAGGACTCCATTGAGTGCTTTTTGTAGTTTTGCCTCGATTTGATTCAACAAATCACCTCCTGACCATAACTTGTTTGGGTTCACCGGCGGCCTATCTTCCGTGAAGGGCCCCTTCTTACTCTCTGCTCTCCGTGTTTGGTTCCTTTCCTCAATAAAGAATATATTTCCTCTACCTGCCTTTTTGTCTCTTCAGGAGTGCCATCGTTATTGATAACAAAATGAGCGGATTTGACCTTCTTCTCAAGCGGCAGCTGAGATCTTATTCTGTTCTGCGCATCCTGCCGACTCATTCCCTTTTCTTTTAATCGTCTTAGTTGAATATGTTCACTGGCAGAAACAACGACTACCTTGTCCACAAATATGGGACGACTGACTTCAAACAGTAGCGGAATATCCTTAATAATGACAGCGTCAGGGTCAAGTCTTCTAATCTCGTTTGTGAGTCGCTCGTCTTCTCTGAACACTCTTGGATGAACTATCTGATTTAGCATTGCCAGTTTTTCTTTGTTGGAAAATACCATGTTGGCCAGCTTCTGTCGATTGATGGTGAAATCGTCATTCAAAATAGTTTTTCCAAAATACTCTACAATTTCTTTCCAGGCCTTTAAGCGAGGGCGCACCACCTCCCGGGCTAATTCATCCCAGTCAATCATGTAGGCCCCGAGCTCTTTGAAAAAAGCGGCTACCATGCTTTTGCCAGTGGCTACACCGCCTGTCAGACCAACAATGACCATTTGCTGCTTTCTCTCGGCTTCACCATAAAGGAACAGTGCCCTGGGTACCTTTTCTAGTCTTTGGATCTTCGGGCGGTCCCTTTCTTGCGGACCAAAGCTACGGCCTGGGCAGCCATTCCTTCTCCCCTGCCGATAAAGCCTAAACCATTGGTGGTGGTAGCTTTGACAGTCACCTGCGTTGAATCTATACCTAAAGCCTGGCTAATAGATTTTCTCATTTCAGGCACGAAAGGCGATAGCTTTGGGCTCTCAGCTATTATGGTGACATCAATATTGACTACTCTACATCCTTCAGCTTTGAGCACTTCGCCGGTCCTGCCCAACAATACCAAACTTGAGATACCTTTATATTCAGGATCTTGGGGAGGGAATAGAGTGCCGATGTCGCCCAAATCAGCAGCACCGCACAAAGCATCTATTATGGCATGGACTGCTGCGTCAGCGTCGCTCCAACCCGACAGACCTTTGTCATGGCGGACATCAACGCCTCCTAAAACCAGCTTTCGCTCGGACACCAACGGATGGCTATCCCAGCCAATACCAATTCTTAATTGTCCTGTTTCCATTCTCTCGCGATGACACGTGCTAGTGCCAGATCTTCAGGTGTGGTCACCTTTATGTTTCTGTAATCACCCATATAAAGGTGTACCTTGTATCCCAGGCGTTCCACGGCCGTGGCATCATCGGTAACCTCTGCAGCGAGGTTCTGATACGCCCTGGTTATGATGTCAAAACTGAATATCTGCGGGGTTTGTGCCGCCCATAGCCTGTCGCGCCTGAGCGTTTCCTTAACCGAATCCTCGCCATCACCCAGCTTGATAGTATCTTTGACCGGCACTGAGGCTACAGCAGACCCGAACTCATCGGCCGTCTTCAGACCATCCTCAATCAAATCCGTAGCCAAGAAAGGCCGGGCTCCATCGTGAATCATGACCCAACAACAGTCCTTTACCTGCCTGAGTCCCTCTGTCACCGAATCTTGTCGGCGTGCACCACCCCGGCAGAGAGTAACCTTAGACCAGTTCCTCTCTTTTCTCAATTTCCGCCCCCGAGCCAAGTCCTTGTCATTCAATACCACGACTATCTGTCCAACCAATTTACATCTCTGACAGGTATCTACCGACCAAGCCAGTAAAGGTTTACCCTTCAGAGGAGCAAAGAGCTTGTTTACACCTGTCATCCGTTGGCTAGTCCCAGCAGCAACTATAACCACGCCTATTTTGCTAAATCCAGGATTCCAATCTCTAGCCCTGCCTCCAAGAATTGACATGCCAACCTCTTTCATTTCTGCTCTGTGTTCTTACCTTCTCCATTTTGCATTTTACCTTCCTTTGTAAGTCCCAGTCTCAGAGCTTCAGTCACAGAGCCAGCCTGGAGTAACTGCACATCAGTGAAGTCAAGGGGCGGTTTGGATTTAAGTTTGGGCATAAGACAGGATTTGAAACCTAGTCTGATGGCCTCAGCAATTCTTCTCTCCACCTGTGATACTCCTCTAAGCTCTCCATTCAACCCCACCTCTCCTAGAGCAACCGAGCCTGAAACTGGCTTGGCGTCACGAAAACTGGAAGCGATAGCCAAGGCAATTCCCAAATCCACCGCTGGTTCATTGACCCTCAAGCCACCAGTAACGTTGACTATAATATCCTGGTTGAAAAGCTTCAACCCGGCGCGTTTAGTAAGCACGGCAATTATCAACAATAGCCGATTAAAATCAACGCCATTAGCGATGCGCCTTGGGGGAGTAAAACTATTAGGAGTAGTCAAAGCCTGGATCTCCACCAACAAAGGACGATTTCCTTCAAGGGTGGGCACCACTACTGAGCCCATAGTTTCATCCTTATATGCGGATAAGAAAACTTGAGACGGATTATCTACTTCTATTAGTCCTCCATCACTCATTTCAAATATTCCCACCTCGTTAGTGGAACCGAAACGATTCTTTGCGCTGCGTAACACTCGGTAACTGCTAAACGGCTCTCCTTCGAAGTAAAGGACTACATCAACGATATGTTCTA
>JAOUDT010000128.1 GCA_029859145.1 Dehalococcoidia bacterium | reverse complement strand
AATTATAATGGTGGTGGTTATCCTGTTCCTGCCCAGTGGAATAGTAGGGCTGGTGCCAATGTTGCGAGATAAGCTGGGAGGGATGATTGCGAAGTTGCGGAAAGGAGGCGAAGCGGAGCAACATGGGAATACTTGAAGGCCAAGGCGTGAGCAAGTTCTTTGGGGGATTAGCGGCCATAGCTAATGTTGACTTCCATGTCGACCAGGGCGAAATCGTAGGCTTGATTGGTCCCAATGGAGCGGGCAAGACGACGCTGTTTAATTTAATATCGGGGACTTTCCCTCTTAGCTCAGGGGAAATAGGATTCAAAGGCAGGAGGCTCAACGGCTTGAAGCCCCACCAAATCTGCCGGATGGGGATAGCCAGGACGTTTCAAGAGACAAAGGTTTTTGGCAATATGCCGGTCATTCAGAATGTACTGGTGGGGGCATTTTTCGGTATGCCGACCCATGTGTCAGGGGCGGCTGCCACTAGGGAAGCCACTCAGGCATTAGAGTTTGTGGGACTGTCGGCAATGGGCGCCGCTCCAATTAACGACTTGACCCTGGCCAACCAGAAGCGGGTCGAAGTGGCCAGAGCGCTAGCCACCAAGCCTGAACTTCTATTGCTTGATGAGCTGATGGCCGGGCTAAACGCGGCAGAGGTAAGCGAGGCTATGGAGCTGGTGACCAGAATTCGAGATAAAGGGATTACCGTTGTCATGGTCGAGCATGTCATGAAGGCGATCATGGGCATATCCAGTCGCGTTATGGTGCTCCACCATGGTGAAAAGATTGCTGAAGGGACATGCAACGAGATCAGCTGCAATAGAAAAGTCATCGACATATACCTGGGAGAGGAGACCCGTGCTGGAAGTTAACAAACTGAACGTGTTCTACGGCAAGTCCCAGGCTCTGCGAGATGTTTCTCTGAGAGTGGAAGAAAAGGAAATAGTGGCTCTGGTGGGCACTAATGGGGCCGGAAAAACGACGCTGCTTAACACTATATCCGGTCTGCTACATCCAGCTTCAGGCAGTGTGGAGTTTCTCGGCGAGAGAATAGACAGGCTGGCACCTCATAGAGTTACGCAACTGGGTATCTGTCAGATACCCGAAGGTAGAAAGCTTTTTAGTGAGATGACAGTGAGGGACAACCTGGAGATGGGAGCGTATAGCTCTGCTGCCTGGAAGCGCAAGAAAGAAACACTGGAGCGGGTCTATCAACTTTTTCCGGTGCTGAAAGAAAGACGAAACCAATCAGCTAAGAAATTAAGCGGCGGTGAAAGGCAAATGGTCGCCATAGGGCGGGGCCTAATGTCCAGTCCTAGACTGTGCATGTTTGATGAGCCGTCCTATGGCCTGGCACCGAAACTGTTTTCGGAAGTTCTGGAGGTCATAAAGCAACTGCGCGGGCAGGGGATCACCATCTTCCTGGTCGAGCAAAATGTCCGCAATACGCTCGAAGTAGCCGACCGTGCGTATGTACTGGAAAACGGACAGATTGTCTTAGAGGGGAAGGGCAGGGATCTTCTACAAAACGAACTGGTAAAGAAAGCCTACCTGGGGCTGTAGAGTAACTGCTCTGAGGCGCTGCGTCTAGGCAATGGCAAATGGCAAAGCTCAAATGCCAGAAGAGCTCAAAACCCCAGTGACAAAAAGATCTGTTTTGAACATCCAGGTATCTGAATTTCAAAGGAGGTAAGGTATGGCAAGAGGTTATATGGGAAAGATTCTGTTTGTAGACCTTTCCAAAAAGAAGCTAAGTGATGAGGCGCTCGACGAGAAGCTTTGCCGCCAGTTCATCGGAGGCTACGGCATCGGCGCCCGAATCCTCTTCAGCCGACAAAAAGCCGGTGTTGACCCACTGGGACCGGATAATATCCTCGGCATCATTACCGGCCCATTTACCGGTACCCCGGCGCTTGCGGGTACGAGGTACACTGTGGTGGCGAAATCGCCACTGACCAATGGCTGGGGCGATGCCAATTCCGGTGGTTACTTCGGTGCCTTCCTTAAGTACGCCGGCTACGATGGCTTGTTCTTTAGCGGCATATCGCCAAAGCCGGTTTACCTCTTCATAGATAATGGCAAAGCTGAGTTAAAAGATGCCGCCCATATATGGGGGAAGGATACTCGTCAGACCGAAGAAATACTTAAATCGGAACTGGGCAAGGATGTGGAGGTAGCTTGCATCGGGCCATCAGGTGAGAACCGCTCACTCATCGCAGCAGTGTTTAACAGGACCAGAACTGCTGCCCGTTCAGGGCTGGGTGCCGTGATGGGCTCCAAGAAGCTCAAGGCAGTGGCGGTGAAGGGCAACATGAGAGTCCCCCTAGCTGATGAATCAAGAACCAAAGAACTGAGAAAGAAATACACGGCTGAACTGGGAGGACACATTGTCTGGCTAAAGCCGTTCGGCACGCCTTTCCTCGTTGACATCGGCGTCCTGGATGGTGATTCGCCGGTCAAAAACTGGGCAGGAGTAGGGGTCGTTGACTTTCCGGATTTTCAGCCGATAGCCAAAGAGGCTGTGATTGCCGGCATGTCGAAAAAGTTTGGCTGTTACCAGTGTCCCATCGCATGCGGAGGGTACATGAAGGCCGGGACCGGGGAGCACAAATATGAGGCTGATTCACGCAGACCGGAATATGAAACGATTGCCATGTTTGGCACCAATTGCCTCAACAACAATCTGGAATCGATAATCAAGGCAGCCGATATTTGCGACCGCTATGGAATCGACACCATCTCGGCCGGGGCAGCCATTGCGCTGGCCATTGAATGCTATGAGAAAGGGCTCATCACCAAGAAAGATACGGATGGTATTGAAATGACCTGGGGCAATCATAGGTCTATAGTCACCATGACCGAGAAATTGGCCAGGAGGCAGGGTTTCGGTGATGTGTTAGCTGACGGGGTAAAGGTGGCAGCCGAGAAGATTGGCAAGGGCGCCGACAAGTATGCCATACATGTCGGAGGGCAGGAGCTTCCAGCTCATGACCCCAAGCATTCCTTTCATTATGCCACGAGCTACAGGATGGACCCTACTCCCGGTCGTCACTTTGTGGGCTCGGAGCTATCAGACGCCCCGCATCATCCTGCCGGACTGCTGCCCAAATTTGACCTAGCGTCCTTTGCCGGCAGAGGAGAGGCGCGCCGGATAGGCAGCAGTTTCCACCACGTCGTGGTTTGTAGCGGGATGTGCCTGTTCGTGTACTGGGCTTTTCCCGATGTTGACCCTATTGCTGATTTTATGAGGGCGGTCACCGGGTGGGATGTGACTAATGAAGAACTACTGAAGACGGGGGAAAGAATTTCCAATATTCGGCAGGCCTATAATATTCGAGAAGGGTTGAACCCGCTGAAATTCAAAGTCTCCGACAGGGTGCTGGGCAAGCCACCACTAAAAGCAGGACCTCTGGCCGGCGTGACCATTGATGAGCACACCATGATCAAAGAGTATCTGACGGCCATGGATTGGGACCTCAAGACAGCCAAGCCCAGTAAGAAGAAACTGCTGGAACTGGGGCTCAAAGACGTAGCTCAGGAAGTCTGGCCCTAGCCGGGACAACCGGCACCACAAGCCCGTACGCAAGCAGTGAGTGTCTGAACTAGAACAGACGGATGCTTCCGTTGCCTATATCATCACGGTCCCGCCGTCAATATAGATGGTCTGTCCCGAGATCATGTCCGAGGCAGCCGAAGCTAGAAACAGGACTGCCCCCACCGGGTCGGCTGGCTGTAAACGTTCGTGAATTGATTGTTCCCCGGTGGCAATCCCGAATATTCTTTCGCTATCCGTCTGGGCTAAACTGGCTTCAGTAGCCACATATCCCGGGGCAACGGCGTTGACGTTTATGCCGGATGGACCCAGAGCTCTGGCGAGGGCGTGGGTTAGTATGTAAACCGCTCCTTTGGTGCAGGCATAGGGCAAAAAGAGCTGGGCCGCGGGGACTCTGGCAACATTAGATGCGATGTTAATAATCTTACCCTTTTTCTGCTTCACCATCAGGGGAGCTATGGCCTTGCAGACCACCCATGTCCCCCTTACGTTCACCACAAACATCTGGTCCCACTCCTTCACCGTCCAGGCATCCCAGGGCTGGGCATTGACTCCATACCATATAGCGGCATTATTGACGAGGATATCAACTCTGCCATACTGCTGCATAACCTTTTCCGCTATCTTCTCACCAGCATCTTCGTGCGATATATCGGCCTCCACGATAGCCACTTCCCCGCCCTTGGCTTTTACCTCGTTGGCAGTACCCTGAGCCCTTTTCAGATTAGTGGTAGTGAACAGCAGTCTAGCCCCCTCTTCGGCAAATTTCAGT
>JAOUDT010000126.1 GCA_029859145.1 Dehalococcoidia bacterium | reverse complement strand
GTAAGATATTGGCTACGTGGGAACCGAAAACCCCTCGATAAATATGGGTCTCATCTACTACGACATATTTGAGATTGCGAAACAACTTAGCCCACGATTGATGGTTAGGCAGGATGCCCAGATGGAGCATGTCTGGGTTGGTAAGCACCACCCGGGCTTGTTTTCTTATGTTTGCCCTTTCAACCTGTGGGGTGTCGCCGTCGAAAGTAGCCATGGCTTGTAGAGAGATTGCTTCGCTTCTCGATCGCAGTGACAGGGGCTCTGCGATTTGTTTTAAACTGCGTAGCTGGTCCTGGGCCAGGGCCTTCGTGGGGAATATATAAAGAGCACGGCTATTCTTATCATGCACAAGCGCGTGGAGAGTGGCTAAGTGATAGCACAGTGTCTTGCCGCTCGCGCTGGGCGTGGCTATTATGACATTTCTCCCGGCAAAGATGGCATTCAAGGCTTCTGTCTGATGGCTAAAAAGAGCGGATATACCCACGGATTCCAGACATGTTTGAAGGCTGGGGTGAAGGGGTTTATCCAGTTTGCCGAAAATCGTGCCTTGATGAGGAATGCGTTCAATGTGTGCAATCTGCTGGCCGTAGTCAGCTAGACTGACGAGGTGGTGAAGAAAAGCAGCAGCATCCATTTGTATTAGTCCCAAGAAAAGCTGGGGGCTCTTCAGAAGCCTCACAAAATTGATTCCAACTCTAACCCGGTTCGCACACAGCTCGCAGGATTTTCGTGGATAGTTCAGGGGAAGGTCTCTATTTCTGAACTCAACAACTCTACATCGGGATAGTTCTGGACAATGAACTTCACAACGTTGGACAGAACCTCATCGGCGTGTCTTCTATGGTTGCTGACGCAAGCTACACCCAAAGTGGCCAACTGCCACAAATCCTGATTATCCACTTCGGCTGCGGAGACATTGAACTTGTTTTGCAGTCGCGTGACGATGGACTGGATTACCTGTCTCTTGCCTTTAAGGGACTGGTTCTCGGGGAGGCGAAGCTCAATTTGGCACACACTGACGTGCATCGTCTGTTCCCTGTTATGTCTCTTTTCGTGGCGGAACTCAAGCAGGAGTCATAATCCCTTTTTGATAATATAGGCCGTGAGGTCAGCCAGACGGCAACTGTAGCCCCACTCGTTGTCATACCA
The DNA here is from genome assembly GCA_029859145.1 of Dehalococcoidia bacterium. GTDB lineage: Bacteria > Chloroflexota > Dehalococcoidia > GIF9 > AB-539-J10 > RBG-13-51-36. Next base: position 3,180 of record JAOUDT010000126.1, on the reverse strand, counting down.
GGCCAATACCTTTATTAGGTTGCCATCGATGACCATGGTGCTCAAGGCATCGAAGATGGAACTGGCCGGATTGCCCTTGAAATCTGAGCTCACCAATGGCTGGTCGCAATATTCCAGAATTCCCTTGAGCTCTCCGTCAGCAGCCTTACGGAAGGCTTGGTTAATCTCCTCAGCACTCACCTGCTTCTTCAAATCAGCGACGAAATCGATTACGGATACCACTGAAACAGGCACCCTGAGAGAAATTCCGTGCAACTTGCCCTGAAGTTCCGGAATGACGACGCCAATGACCTTGGCGGCACCAGTAGTAGTGGGGATGATGTTGGTACCAGCAGACCTGGCTCGGCGCAGGTCGCGGTGGAACACGTCCAGTATCTTCTGGTCGTTGGTATAGGCATGAACGGTAGTCATCAATCCATGAACGATGCCAAAGTTCTGGTGGAGGACTTTAACTACTGGAGCAATGCAATTACTGGTGCAGGACCCATTGGATATGATGCGGTGTTTTGTCGGGTCATATTTCTCTTCGTTGACGCCGAGGACAATAGATATGTCCTCTTCCTGAGCCGGTGCTGAGATAACCACTTTCTTGGCACCGCCTTGAAGATGGGCGGCAGCCTTGCTGGCCTGGGTGAAAAGCCCGGTAGATTCAATCACGATGTCCACCCCGTAGTCTCTCCATGGGATTTTCGCCGGCTCGCGCTCAGCCAAGACCTTTATTTCCCTCCCATCAACTACGATGCCATCGTCTTTGGCCTCCACCTTGCCGGGATAGATGCCATAATTGCTGTCGTACTTGAAAAGATGGGCATTGGTTTTGGCATCGGTAAGGTCATTCACCACCATCACCTCTGCCTTACCGCCACAACGCTGGATAATCGCCTTGAGGGCTAGCCTGCCAATACGCCCGAAACCGTTGATACCTACTTTTGTTGCCATTTACTATCTCCTCCTTTTCAGCTAATTTGCACCCCAACTTATTTGTGTCACTCCCGGGGAGAGGGCAAACAGAGTCAGTCTTTAGCTATGTATAAGGAAGCACCATCCATAGCGACGTTGCTTACCCCTCCCTCTTCTGTCAAGAGCCTAAGGTGAGCCAGGGTCTCGGCGACAGCCATTCGCTTGTCCCAAACTGGCAAATCGCGAAAGGCGATGCCTCCTCTGTCAGTCATCCACGGGATCTTCTGAGCTATCTCGTAGGCTGTCTTCAGACCGTCGTGCAAAGACCTCAAGATAGCTCTCCTCCTGTGTTCATGGTGCTCGAGTATCTTGTCTATTCTCAGCCCCAAAGCATTGAATAGCGGCCCGTGTCCCGGGAGTACGAAAGTAACCTTGAGGCTCTGTAGTTTCTTAAGGGAAGAAATATAGTCGCCCAGGGGGTTATCGCCGGAGAGAGGATTGAAGCCCACGTGGGGAGCGGTCTCGTATAAAACGTGGTCGCCAGTGATGATGAATTTCCTATCTTTCTCATAAAGGCAGATATGACCTGGTGAGTGCCCCGGCGTCCAAAACACCTGAAATTCAAAAGAATCGTTGGAAATCATGTCGCCGTCCTCCAGCATCACATCAGGCGAATCAGGGGTAACATATTTGTTCATCCATAACGAAGCCTCTTTTAACTGGGGCAGTTCGTCCTGGGGAACGCCATTGTGCCGAAGCAGTTGTTCAGTCTCTACGATCAGGTCAGCAAAATCCTTATATCTGGGAGAGATAAACCCTGCATCAATCCTGTGAATTGCCACCTGGGCCCCGCAGACCTGTTTTATTTTGCTTGATAATCCGTAATGGTCCGGATGGATATGGGTGACGACCACTTCCTTGACGTCTCTGAGTTTGAGGTTTGCTCCTTTCATCCCTTCCTGGAGAGCCCATAGTGATTCCTGACTGTCCCAGCCGCTGTCAACCACGATGTGGCCATCACCGCCTTCGACAACGTAGACGTTGGTGGCCCCTGATCCGGTTCCAGGCCCAGGGCTCTTTATTTGATAAACACCGTTCAATACACGCATTATTTCGCCCTCTCTAGATTATATAATACTCTTTTGCCAGGGTATTGGGCAGCCTTTCCCAATTCCTCTTCTATTCGGAGGAGACGATTGTATTTAGCCAGTCTCTCGCTGCGGCAAGGGGCACCAGATTTGATGAATTTGGAATTGCTGGCTACTGCCAGGTCGGCAATAGTAGTGTCCTCAGTCTCACCGGACCTGTGGCTGATAATGGTTGTCCAGCCAGCTTGCTGAGCTCTTCTGATAACGGCCAGGGTTTCACTGAGCGTGCCTATCTGATTTAGCTTAATAAGGATTGAGTTGGAGGCCTTTTGGGCAATGCCCTTTTCCAGGCGTTTCATGTTGGTGGCATAAAGGTCGTCGCCGACAATTTGAATTTTGTTTCCGAGTCGAGCAGTGAGCAACGACCAGTTTGCCCAATCATCCTCAGCGAGCCCGTCTTCAAGGCTGATAACAGGATAGTCCGAGACTAATCGGACATAGTAGTCAATCATTTCTGCAGAACTCAGAACCACACCTTCTCGGGAGAGCACATACTTCCCACTCTGATAGAATGTACTGGCGGCTGGATCAAGAGCGATAAATAAATCCTGGCCAGCTTCATAACCCGCTCTGTCTATGGCGGCCAGTATCAACTCCAGCGCATCTTTGTTGGAATGAAGCTTGGGAGCAAAGCCACCCTCATCTCCTACGTTGGTGCTTAGGCCCTTGTCGTCAAGCAGTCTGCGCAGGGAATTATAGACTTCGCTGCTTATTTGCATCGCTTTGTGGAAATTCGCGGCTCCCAACGGCACTATCATGAACTCCTGAAAATCGACAGAGCCTGAGGCGTGCTTACCGCCATTGAGGATATTTAACATGGGGACAGGCAATTGCCTAGCTCTTGTTCCTCCTAAATGACGGTACAAAGGAACACGCTGGAAGCCGGCTGCAGCCTTGGCTATGGCAAGAGATGTACCCAGTGTGGCATTGGCCCCCAGTCGGGCTTTGTTTGGTGTCCCATCCAGTTCGATTAATCGCTGGTCGATAGCCGCCTGCTCCAAAGCAGACATACCTGCTATCGCTGACGCAATCTCGGTATTGACGTGTTCTACGGCTTTGAGAACGCCAAGCCCTCTATATCTGCTATTGTCACCATCCCGGAGCTCCACAGCCTCATGTTTCCCGGTGCTCG
>JAOUDT010000125.1 GCA_029859145.1 Dehalococcoidia bacterium | reverse complement strand
TGGGAGCTTAAGCCGTGCCAGGGTGACATATACAGGGCGCCGGCAACATCCATGTGGGCCAGGATGGGAACATTGATACTGGGGTCCTCAGCCAGCGCCTGCAGCACGGGAAACCCGACGGCCAGGTAGTTTACCATCAGCGCATTGCATCCCAGCTCCACAGCCCGCCTGGCATTCTCGAAGACCTTGGGAATCTTATCGGTTATGTTCACGGTGTAGAGGGTATGTTCTCCCTTCTCCTCATACACCTGTTTCTCAATTTGCATATAGCGTTTGACGCGTCCCACTACCGAATTGAAGGAGGCATCGGCTATCAACTCATCGTCCTTGATGATGTCGCAGCCGCCGAGCGCTGCCTTTCTAAACAATTCCGCCCCGACCTTCAGCCGATAGCCGGTGCAGGGCTTAATCATGTTGTTGAGCAGGGGGCGCTTCTTCACTCCCAGGATTTTTCTGATGCCTTCGATCCCGAATTTAGGTCCCTTGAGGCCGGCCACATACTTCTTGGGGAGGCGTATATCCACCAGCTTGATATCGCCGCCCATGGAGATGTTGCCTACCACCGTGGTCAGCAGCATCGGTATCTGCTCACCGATGTTGACTTCGGGGTAGGCTACCTGCACAAACCACTGCCTCGTTTGTAGATTTGGGGGCACAGCGAACTCATAGTCCGGCACCTCGTAAACCCCGATTACCTTGGCTATGTGCTGGCAGCGAACATCAACGGTCTCACCGGGCACAGGCACCCACGTACCTGTGCTCTGCTCCACCGCCAGCATGGGCGCTATGATGGGGATGGGAAGCGCTGCCGAATAGGACACTAGATACGTGCCGATGACATAGTCATCGTAGTCCACACCATCCGGCAAAGCTATGGGGAGTCCGAGGATTTCCTGCATTTCCATCTAACACCTCCTTAATGTCTGGGCTGATGGCCCGCAGCTACGTATTTGAACGGTCACATCTGTCAAACCTTTCCTTGTTCAGCTTTCTATAGAAACTCCGCAGATTGCGGTAAACCTCCTGGTAGCGGTCAAAAAGCGAATCATAAACCTCCGAATTCCCTGGCTTCGGTTCAAACACACTATCAACTTTCACCACTTTCTTCAAAGCTTCGAAATCCGGATATACCCCCATGCCCACCGCTGCCACCAGCGCCGCCCCGACCGCGCCTGCCTCCTGTGGCTCACAAACGGTCTCAATCTTCCTGCCAGTTATATCGGCCAGAATCTGCATCCAGGGCTTGCCCTTTGCCCCACCGCCTATCACCCTGAGGCACGGCAGAGGAAACTTGAATCCCTTCTCCACGATTTCCACGATCCACCTGATATTATAGCCAACGCCCTCATAGACCGCCCGCAGCATGTCCTCTCGCGTATGTTCGGCACTCAGATTGAGGAAGGTGGCACGCACGTAACAATCGTCTATTGGCGCCCTTTCGCCGTAAATCCAGGGGGTAAACAGCAGATAATTGGAGCCGCGTGGGATTTTGGCGACTTCGTCATCCATAAGAGCATAGACATTGGGTATATTCGGGTCGTTTTTTTCGGCTTTGTAGAACTGGTCGGCAATCCACTGTATGCAACCTCCAGCCGCCTCCGTTTCAGCGAACAAAAACGTTTTATTCGGGTCTGCCGACTGAATGGTAGCCGCGCCGCATTTGCCCCGGGGCGTTCGCTTCGTCACCACGCCCACCCAGCCGGAGGTGCCGAGATAGACATGTCCCTCGCCTTCGCCAACAGCGCCAGCCCCGACGGAGGCACAGGGAGCATCTCCTGCCCCGGCAATAACCGGCGTTCCCTGTAATAGCCCACACTCAACGGCAGCTTCGCGCGTCAGCTCACCGACTTTGTCGATCGGCCGCACTATGGGAGGAAACTTGCGAGTGTCAAGCCCGACATAACGAAATATGCCTTCCATCCAGGTTTTCTTCTTCAGGTCAAGCCCGAACACCGAGGCTCCTGTCCACTCCATGACCATATTACCCGTGCTGCGGCAGAAGAGATAACCACCAACATCGAGGAAGCACGACATTTTGCTGTAAATGTCGGGCTCTTCACTTTTTAGCCATAACAGCTTGGGGATGCCATCCTTGCCGCACAGCGCAGTGCCGGCAATCAGGGCAAAAACACGCGGGCCCAGGAACTTCTTCATCAACCGTACTGCCTGTTCTCCGGCCCGGCAATCCATCCAGATTATGGCTCGCCGCAGGGGGCCACTCTTGGAATCCATTGGCACGATGCCCAGCAACTGCGCAGCATAGGTAATACAAAGCACGTCGCCGGGTGATATGCCGGTACGCTCAATGAGGAGTCTTGTAGTTTTTGACACCGCCCGCCACCAGTCCTGGGGCTCCTGCTCCACCCAGCCCGGGTTCGGATAATAGGTTGTATAAGCCTCAAGACACTTGCCGTGGACACGCCCTTCAGTATCCACCAGCACTGCTTTATTGCCGCTGGTGCCCACGTCATGGGCAATTATGTATTTGGCCATTTCCCTCCGGCCCAAAGCTTGTCATCTATTATTTCGTGAATAGCTTAGTTTCGTTGGGACATTGACTATACTATATTACCCCCGACACACTGTCAATCCTATTGCCTGCCTCATTGTTAGCCAATGAATGGGGACAATCCTCGGTAGTTATCAAGTCAGACCTGTGAGATTTCGCGAGTTAAAGTTTGCAGCAATCTAAGCCACGGGCGACTCTGCTATTCCCGCCGCACGGTCCTGGTGGCAATGATATTCGCCCCTGTGTGCAAAACATCTCTCGCCACCACGTCCAGCATGTTGACCGGAGCCTGCAACTTGGCTCGCCTCAGCCGCCTCATCATAAGGGGAAATAGTCGCTTGGGCACCGCCTTATCGGTGCGCACAGGGATGACCGGCCACCTCGACCCGTCGATTCGGATGGTCGTGGTCAATATGCGCATCGGCTCAATCAGTTCCTGGAGCACGAATTCTTCGGACTTCTCGCACTTGTTGCCTTCCATGGAGATGATTTTACCGCCATCATGGACTACGTCTATCTCACACCCGACAGGACAGACCACGCAGACGAAGTGTTTCTTCTCGGCAGCCATGCTATTTCTCTCTTATGCTCACTGTAATTGGTTGCTTGACCTCAGCGAGCTTCTCTCTAGGGACTTTCACCCTCAGCATCTCGTTGGGTCGAGCATACAGTCTATTGATTTTTGACCCGGGCGGTGCTACTTCTATGATCACCGGTTTCTCTACAGGTTCTGCCGCACGAATGAACAGGACCAGATCATCCTGAAAACTGTACCTCTGGGGAAACAACAATCTTACGTTCTCACCGGCTATGACATCCACAGGATGTCTATTCGTGCTCAGACTGCCCGATGCGTACAGCGCAGCAGCGGTGCCGGCAGCGGCACCCGTCTGGGCAACATAGTCAACAAGGTCGAACACAGTGGAGACATTGCCGCAGGTGAATATGCCGGCCACGGAAGTCTCCATAATCTCTGTGGTGATGGGACCTTTGGTAGCGGCACCAAGCTCGATGCCAGCCTTCTTCGAGAGTTCATTCTCCGGAATCAGTCCCACGGATAGCAGCAAAGTGTCGCATTGAATCAACTGTTCAGTCCCCGGCATGGGACGCAGATTACTGTCAACCTTCGAGACGACAACCCCCTCCACCCGTTCTTTGCCCCTTATCTCAGTCACTGTGTGGGACAGGTGGAGCGGTATATCGAAATCGTTGAGGCACTGCACGACGTTTCTCTTCAAGCCACCCGGGTAAGTCATTATCTCGTACACCCCGATGACCCTGGCTCCCTCCAGCGTCAACCTTCTCGCCATAATTAGGCCGATATCGCCGGAGCCCAGTATGACTATCTTCTTGCCGGGAAGATAGCCGTCGATATTGACGAACCTTTGTGCCACCCCGGCGGTGAATATGCCAGCCGGCCGCGTGCCGGGAATGCCGATGCTAGGTCTGGTGCGTTCGCGACAGCCCATGGCGAGGACTATACTTTTCGCCTTGATCTCCAGAGCACCATGCTCGGGACTCAGCGCCGCTATGACCCTGTCTGACGAGAGGTCGGTTACAAGTGTGTTCAGAAAACATTGCACGCCGGTCTTCTCCAACTCTCTGATAAGACGCTCGGCATACTCGGGGCCGGTGTAGTCCTGTTTGAACTGCTCCAGGCCAAAGCCGTTATGGATGCACTGCCTGAGAATGCCCCCCAGCTCCTCCTCCCTTTCCAGTAGCAGGACTTTCCTGGCGCCGCCCTTATGGGCATGTATGGCGGCAGTAAGCCCGGCAGGGCCGCTGCCTATGACCGCTACGTCGACTTCCATCATTTTGAAAGCCAGAAATGCGCTATCTCAG
>JAOUDT010000124.1 GCA_029859145.1 Dehalococcoidia bacterium | reverse complement strand
CAAGCCTTTCTTGATAACGTCAAAGAGTTCCTTCGCTTCTTCATCCGTCAAGTCCTGTAAATTCGCTATGTGCCGATAGGGCGCGATCATTAGATGCCCTGGATTGTACGGAAAGGCGTTCAGGATTATGAAGTTATATTTACCACGATAAAGAATTAAATTTGCCTCGTCGTTATTTTCCCTGGGTTTCTGGCATAAGATACAGCCGCTTTCCGTAGCATTTTGTATATATTCTATTCGCCAAGGTGCCCAAAGATATTCCATCAAAGCCATATAGTATGCTGATTCCCGGTTCAGTGCAATGGCATTGGTAACCTGAGATAGGAACCCTGGACGTGGCAGAACCAGTTGACGAGGTGATTCAGCCGAGAATAAAATACTTCGGGGGTAAAATGCTTGAGGTCCTGACCCAGAAGTTGACTGCCGTATTTGATAAGCTTGGCAGGAAAGGCAAGCTTAGCGAAGGGGATGTTGACGATGCTTTACGTCAAGTACGGCTGGCACTCTTGGAAGCAGACGTGAATTTCAAGGTAGTCAAGGAATTCCTGTCCAAGGTGCGAGAGCGCGCTCTTGCCTCTGAAGTGTTGCGCAGCCTCACGCCAGCCCAGCAGATAGTAAAAATCGTTAACGAGGAACTAATTGCCATCCTGGGTGGAGAGCCTGCCCGTTTGGCTTCGGTTACTGATCTGCCAGGAGTCGCTTTGCTCGTAGGGCTGCAGGGCTCGGGCAAGACGACTACGGCGGCGAAGCTAGCCGTCCAACTCAAACATCTGGGCCAGCGTCCTTTGTTGGTAGCCGCTGATACTCGCCGGCCAGCTGCCATTGAACAACTGAACTTACTGGGCAAGCAACACGACATTCCGGTATACAGTGAGGATGCTACCGTAGCATCAACGACAATTTGCCAGCATGCTCTAAAGCATGCCAAAGAAACCGGAACAGCTTGGGTCATAGTAGACACTCAAGGGCGCCTCCATATTGACGAACCCATGATGCGGGAATTGGCCGACGTCAAATCCCTGCTGAAGCCTTCCGAAGTATTGCTCACAGTAGATGCCATGATTGGGCAGGATGCCGTGAAGGTGGCTCAAGAATTCCAGAGCCGCATCGGACTCACGGGGCTCATCTTGACGAAGATGGATGGAGATGCCCGAGGTGGAGCCGCTCTCTCCATCAGATTTGTTACCGGCGTGCCTATAAAATACCTGGGCACGGGCGAGAAGATGGATGCGCTGGAAGTATTTCATCCCGACCGCTTAGCATCTCGGATTTTGGGCATGGGTGATATGCTCACCCTTATAGAGCGAGCTGAGACCGCTTTTGACCAGAAACAGGTCAGGGACTTGGAAGGGAAAATGCGCACAGGCGACTTCGACCTTGAGGATCTTCTCGGTCAGATGCGCCAAATTCACAAGATGGGGTCCCTAGGGCGACTGGTGGAAATGGTGCCCGGCTTTTCCAGATTCGCTTCTCGTCTGCCAGATGATGAAGGCGAGAAACAGCTAAAGAAAACAGAAGCTATTATTCTGTCTATGACTTATGAGGAGCGGCGCAATCCAGCCATTATTGACGGTAAGCGGCGAAGCCGGATTGCTCGGGGCAGCGGGACCACATCCAAGGACGTTAACCAACTTCTGAACCAGTTTCGTGAGATGAGAAAGCTGACCAAGTCACTGTCACGGGGCAAGTTGCCTACAAAGATGGGCAACATATTTAACATTCCCTTGAGGTGAACCTAATCCGGACCAGACCTACTCGCTTCGATTCTAGATGTGTCGAACGCCCACGAAAATGGCAGGAGTTTTGTGGGTGGTTTCAGTCCAGATAGCCCTTGAGCTTCCGACTGCGGGTGGGATGGCGTAACTTGCGCAGAGCCTTGCCTTCAATCTGTCGTATTCTTTCCCGGGTTACATTGAATTCTTTGCCCACCTCTTCCAGAGTTCGAGCATGTCCATCTTTGAGGCCAAATCTAAGCTGCAACACTCTTTTTTCGCGATCAGTAAGCTCACCAAGCACTTTATCTATCTGCTCCTTGAGTAGCTGCTGCGAGGTCGCCTCGGTCGGCGCTAAGCTGGCATGGTCCTCAACGAGGTCGCCTAACCGGCTGTCCTCATCTTCGCCGATGGGCATATCCAGTGATATTGGCTCGCGGAAGAACAGAGCCATGACTTCTTCCACTCTCTCCGGTGACATACCGAGGCGGCCGCCAATTTCCTCGTAACTTGGCTCGCGCCCGAGTTCCTGAACCAACTGCCGCATTGTTCGCAACAGCTTGTTGATTGTCTCTACCATATGTACCGGAATGCGAATAGCACGGGATTGGTCGGCTATGGAGCGAGTAATGCCCTGCCTGATCCACCAGGTAGCATAGGTACTGAACTTGTAGCCTTTTCTATATTGAAATTTATCCACAGCTCGGATAAGCCCAATATTTCCCTCCTGAATGAGCTCAAGCAGAGGCATGCCATGCCCGATGTATTTCTTGGCTATGCTCACCACCAAGCGTAGGTTTGCTTCTGTTAGGTGCCTTTCCGATGCTTTTGCTTCCGTCTGTACCTGCCGGAAGTAAGCTTTGAACTCGTTACTATGAGAATCGAGCTGAGATAGGAACTTGTCGTTGGATACGAGAGCCTTTAGTTTTTGCCATGAAATCTTGTCCTTAGCCAGAAGCCTTAGCAGTTGCGGGGGCAAAAGCTGAGTGTTTACAGAAAGACCTACTATAGCATCCTCGGCTGCCGCGGCTCCTTTGCCTATGCCCTTACCAGTTGCCGCTATTAACGACGCGTCTATGACATCATCAATCGCGGAGCGAAACTTGGGATTCCTGATAGTCTCCACCACGTTTCCAGAGGAGGCGACTCCAATATGCTTCCCGATAATCTGAACAACGGGATACGACTTGAATAACTGAGAAATCAGCTGAACAACTATCTCAACAGGTGAAGGGAATTTCTTATACTTCCTAAAATGGTTTTCTTCGATTTCATCTAAGCTCCTGCCCAGCTCTATCTTCCGGCATAGTAGCTTCTCTTCACTGACGTTGAGAAGCGGCACCCTGCCAATTTCCTGAAGATACATGCGAGCCGAGTCATCCGTTATCTCATGCTCTTCCAGGGGTGCCGGTGGTTTGACTTCCTCAGTTTCTTCAGCTAGGAAGTCTTCACCTTCTTCTTTTTCCTCAACTTCCTCGGCCAAGGCGCTGACATCCTCAACCTCAGCTTCGTCGCTGAGCAATCCTGCAGCCACCGCCTCATCACTATCAAGGTTGATAGATACTTCTTTAATTGAATCCATGGTTTTTCTCTTTCTTAACGAAGACCTCCTGTAGCTTTAGCCCGGAATCTATCCCCAGTTCCTCCAGTTTGGCTTGCTCTGAGCTTATCCCGCCTCGCTCCCTCTCAATCTCAAGCATCGCCTCTTTCTCAGCTTCTACTTTCCGGGATAATTTCTCCTGGAGACGAAGGATACACTGGTCCAAATCACGGAGTCGAGTTCGCTGGCTTTCCTGTATGGCTGGTGGGGACTTCTTTTCAACCAAGTAGTATAGATGTTCTAATAAACTACTGTCAAGTTTGCCTTCAAGATCTGAGATATCAGAAGAAAGTTGCCATTTGACAAAGATTTCCCGATTCTCCGTGAATTCGAAGTGTTCTGGTGATAGCTCCTGGGCCGAAGGGCGAAGCTCTGGATACCGAATGAGAAGTGCCAGGCACCGTTCTTCAACAGGGCTGGACACGAACCGGCGGGCAAGGCGAGATTGCTCTGTCGGCCTGCTAGGCTGAGGCCTTTCCTTGGCGGCCTTTAACTCACCCAAGGCGACTTTGACGACCGACCTTTCGATTCTTAGCGCCTTAGCCAGTTTGTCCATATAGTCGAATCGTACCGCCGGGTCCTTTATTTCATGAATCGATGGCAGGAGTTTTTCCATAGCGACGGACTTGTTTCGCGATTTGTCGATGTCAACTCTGCCTATCACAGATTGAAAGGCGAAGTCCAGGATAGGCACAGCCTGTTCCACCAGTTTCTCCCAGAGTGCCGGTTCCTCTCCTATCACTTCGTCCGGGTCTTTGCCGGGAGGCAACGATATGACTCTTCCTTCAATTTTAGAGTAACCCAGTATTGCCTTGCCTCGCAGGGTAGCTTCCTCACCGGCAATATCAGCATCCAGTGCCAGGGTAATATTGTTGGTCAATCTCTTCATGCCTTCCACTTGCTTCTCGGTCAAAGCAGTGCCCATTGAGCCGACTACATTTTGCCAGCCGTGCTGATGAGCCGTGAGTACATCCATGTAACCTTCCACGATTATCACCAAGTTTTTCTTTTTGATGGCAGATTTAGCCCTATCAATGCCGTATAGGCTGCTACTCTTATCGAAAACTGGCGTTTGGGGAGAG
>JAOUDT010000123.1 GCA_029859145.1 Dehalococcoidia bacterium | reverse complement strand
ATGCCCCCCCCGGCCTTCTCAGTCTCACTCGATATTTCGGTTGACGGGAACAATCTCTTAAACAATAGTCTAACTAAGGCACGCAGTGGTGGGTACTTTTTCAGCTTTCGCTCCGTCCAGACCTGGGCATGACCACCAATGCTTTCATAAAACTTCAAGAGAACATTGCCCACAAAACCGTCACAAACAATGACGTTAGCTTTGCCGTTCAGTATATCGCTGCCTTCTATGTTGCCGACGAAGTTCAACCCGCTACTTTTGAGAAGTGAATAAGCCTCACGCACTGCATCATTTCCCTTGCTTTCTTCACTTCCCGTGCTCAGCAAAGCTATCTTAGGGTCAGGGATATTAAGGAACTTCTTGGCGTAGACCGCACCAGCAACGGCAAAAGTCAGGAATTGATGTGGCTTGCAGTCCACATTAGCTCCAAGGTCTACCATCACAGTATTGGGTGCAAAGCTGCCCAAAGAGCCGACAAGTGCCGGACGATACACCCCGTCCACCATACCTATAAATTGAATAGCACTTATTGCAGCAGCTCCGCTAGACCCAGCACTGAATAGCGCATCTGCCTCGCCCGACTTTACCATCTTCGCCGCTATGGCGACAGAGCAATTGGGTTTGCGGCGAATTACATCAACCGGCGACTCATTTTCCTTGATAACATCGCTCGCTCCAACAATATGGATGGATGAGCCGTTGGTGACTTTGCACTTGGCCAATTCCTGTTCCAGAATGTTTGTGGTGCCCACCAGGAAGACTTCTACATCGTCCTTCTGAGCCGCGAGCACTGCCCCTTTGACTATTTCCTCAGGGGCATAGTCCCCACCCATGGCATCCACAGCCACTCTTATTCTGCCATTCGGAACAATACTCTTATTCTCTGCCACTTGGTAACCTGACGGTCGCCTCCCCCGTGATTATCGTTTCGCCCTTCTGATTACGGCACTCAAAACTGCAATTTGCGTATAATACATCACTTTTTTGTTCAATGCAAAAAATCCCACCGGTGATAGTCAAAGTATCCCCGGGGCGTGCCGATTCCCTAAACTTTGCTCGAAGCCTGCCCCCGGACAGCCAGCTTTCGCCGAATGCCGAAGTCATCGTCTCCGATACGTAAGCTAAGCCGAGCATACCATGAGCAATAGTTCCACCCAGAGGAGTCTTAGCGGCAAAGGACTCGTCCACATGGATGGGATTAAAATCACCCGATGCCTCGGCATACAGATTAATCTTCTCCTGGGTAATATGTTTCACCACAGGACCGAGGGCCTTCCCTTCTTGAATCCCAGTCAGCATTTCCTTCTCAGACGGGCAGGGCTACAGTTGCCCTCCCCGATTGCACCTTCTCTCTGCCTTTATCAAGAATCTCGAGCTCCAGGACTAGCATACTCATTTTGCCCCGGGCTATCTTCTGGGCCACTCCGATGTGACACTCTATGGTGGTGCCAATGGGCACCGGCTTGAGAAACTCCAACTCTTGTGAAGCATGTATTGCGATGGTGCCGGGGGGCAGGGGAACAGATTTTGTCATAGTAGCTATGGCACAGGCCGTAATGGCCAGCGGGGGGACAAATCCATCACCAGCGGCATCTACAGCTTTTAAGTATTTGGAGACGAAGGAGTCACTCAATTCGTAGGTGGCGGGAGGGAATTTGTAGCCGGGTGCTAGCTCCTCATAGCTTATGGTTTTGTCAGGCATCGAACAGTTCCTGATACATCGGCATACTATGTATTTTACATTATACACTGCTGCCGACTATTGTCAACAACGCTTGCCTGTAAATCTCCCTTTACTCTAATAACCATTTGACAATAAACTCCCGTGTTGACTCAATTGACCGAAGATCGATTGATCCCACATAGCATATCCTCGACTAGAGGAAGACAGCAGTAAAAAACCGCTGTTGGGTGTGAAGTCTATGACATACACAGTATTTTTTCCTGATCTATCGCGAAATGGGCCCGGCAGGATTCGAACCTGCGACCAACCGGTTATGAGCCGGCCGCTCTGCCCCTGAGCTACGAGCCCGTTCTTTCAGCCATGAAAGGTTTCTTCATGGCAACCGAACTTTTCTGGAGCGGGAGACGGGACTCGAACCCGCGACACCCTGCTTGGAGGGCAGGAACTCTACCAACTGAGTTACTCCCGCTCAAAGCTGAGTCTTCACAACCCAGCTCCCAAAAAGTGTAGCACCTCTAGACCGTCAGGGACAAGTCCGAAGACTATAGCAATACATGGTCTGGCTCTGGATAGGTTCACTGGCCATCCCGTCACTCGTGAAGCCATCAGTGCTTATCTGAACTCCTTGACCTGTGGCAATGCCAAACATAACTGGTACAGAGTTATCGGGACGCTATCAACCATCACCAACACCGGTCAATTGTCAATAAATGTGACCTGTTCCGTTTCACCACAAATTTCCGACTACACGCTTAGTTCTGACGTTTCAATCCAGACTTCGATTTTAAACGAATTTGGAACACACGAGGACTCAAAATCGCTAATGAGTTTGGCGTTGACTTTGTATCCGCACTATGGTATTCATAGATTCGTGGGTCATCATGTTTTCATGAGCCATTCTGTCAAAGACCGGCAGACTATTGATCCCATTTAAATGTACCCGGAGAGTGAAGGCATCACACGCCTGCTTCGGGGCAGTTGACTGGCCTGACTCATACATGGACTATGCCCTGGATAGCCAGGTTCAACGAGACGCTTGGTGATGAAAGGAGCAAATGTATGGCAAACCGGATAATGAGGATAGACCTGTCGAACAGGTCTTACCGGGTCGAAGAGATCCCAGATAAGATAATTAGCCAGTATATAGGTGGTAGAGGTCTGGGAGCCTATCTTCTGTACAACTCAGCACCCCCACGCACTGACCCCTTAGGTGAGAACAATCCCCTTATATTTACTGCTGGCCCATCCAACGGTACAAATCTGTCCTATTCCTCCAAGACAGTTGTTAGTACCAAATCGCCGCTGACTGGCATCTATTTATATGCAATGTCCAGCGGAACGATTGGACATCAGATCAGGAAGGCTGGTTTATGGGCTATCGATGTTGCGGGCATAGCTGATTCTCCGACTTATCTGGAGATAAACAACCAGAAAGTTGAGTTCAAGGACGCTGCCCATTTGTGGGGTATGGAATCCGGCGAAGCGCAGCGGGCAATGCTGGGCGGCTTATCAGCAAGGAAGGCAGCCACAATGGCAATTGGCCCGGCCGGAGAAAGGTTGCTTAGATATGCGTCCATAATGGTTGATGGTCCCGTCTATCGTGCTTTCGGTAGAGGGGGTCCGGGCTGTGTTATGGGGTCTAAGAAGCTCAAAGGGATGGTAGTCTATGGAGATGAAAAGATAGAAGTCGGTGACAGAGATGGATTTGAGAAGATAAGAAAGGACATCTTGGGTCGAGTAAAGGAAAACGAAAAATGGGCAACTTTGTGGTTCCGCTACGGTACACGCGGGAGCTTTGACTCAATGAATACGCTGGGGCTGCTGCCCACACGAAACTGGCAAGGAGGGACATTTGAAGGTGCCGAGAGGCTAAGCTTCCCCTCTCATGAGAAAGAGTGGACCTGGAAGAACAGGCCATGCGGTCCCTTTTGCCCCACGCCTTGTTCTCTATATATGGAGGTGGAAAAGGGGCCCTATCAGGGCACACACTGCGATGGCCCTGAGTACGAGACAATTTATGCCTTTGGCCCGAATTGTGGGGTTGACAAATTGGAGGCTATTATCGCTGCGGAGCAGATATGTGATGAAAATGGCATTGACACCATATCAGCCGGATCAAGTATTGGCTTTGCCATGGAATGCTTTGAAAAGGGGCTTATAGGGACAAAAGACACCGATGGTATTGAGCTTCGGTTTGGCGATGATAAGGCGATGATTGCGATGCTGAAGAAAATAGTTGGTCAGGAAGGGATCGGATTGCTGCTGTCAGAAGGGGTGAGAAGAGCATCGCAGGCAATTAAGGGGTCAGAGTCATTTGCCATGCAGGTTAAAGGTCTGGAGCTTGGCGGCTATGAGTGCCGGGGTGCCAACGGGCAAGCCCTGCAATTCGCCATTGACAATCGGGGCGGATGCCAGCATGGTTACGGCTGGGTGGCTATAATTGAGGCCCGTGAAGGGACCAGACTGCAAATAGAAGGCAAAGGCGAACAGGTAAAGAATATGGCCATCGGCCAGATGATCACAGATTCCGTTCCATGCTGTTCATTTGGGCGTCAGGTGTATGGTCCTGTAGATAAAAATGTCTCATCTTTATTTGGAGAAGCCTGGTCATTTGATCATCTGAAAGAAGCAGGTGTGAGAATTATGTGTCAGGAACGGCTATTCAATATGCGTGAAGGCATCACGCGAGAAGATGACACGCTGCCAGCAAGATTACTAAATG
>JAOUDT010000122.1 GCA_029859145.1 Dehalococcoidia bacterium | reverse complement strand
CACTTGATACCGACCACCACAAAGGGGAATCTTGTCTGGCAGGATAAAGCCTTGCTTCTGGGAGATGCGGCCGGCCTTGCCGACCCGTTAACGGGAGAAGGGATCTACTACGCCATACTGAGTGCCCAGCTTGCCGCACCGGTCATTGAAGACTCTTTGGCCCATGGCAAAGAGAAATTGAAGGATTACCAGGAAGCGGTGGATGAGAAAATAATGTCCGAGTTAAAGACAGCGCATGTGCTATCAAGGTTCTTTATCCGCTTTCCTCGTCTGGTCTTTGAGCTGCTCAAGCGCAGTGATGGAGCGTGGACAGCGGGATGTGGCCTGATATCTGGCGAGTTGAAGTACACCGACATAAAGGAGAGGGCAGGCGGATTCAAAGGTGTACTTAATCGTCTGTTTCGGATTCGTCCCCACGGTTTTGGTGGCAAGAGCGTGCAAGCGGATTAGAATTTGCTATAATCAGAAATGGGAGGCCGAGGTGTCTAGTATACTGGACAAAATAGACGAGCCCCGCGATGTTAGGAAACTAAATCAAGATGAACTGAGCCAACTCTGTTCTGAACTCAGGGAGCTACTGATAAGCAGAGTCGGCGAAAACGGCGGCCATCTGGCGTCCAATCTGGGAGCAGTTGAGCTTACCGTCAGCCTTCATCGGGTATTTGACAGCCCCAGAGATAAGATTATCTGGGATGTGGGACACCAAAGCTATGTTCATAAGCTGTTAACGGGAAGGAAGAAGCAATTTCCCTCCCTGCGCCAATACCGGGGGCTGTCAGGATTTGCTGATAGAGACGAAAGTCCCCACGATGCTTTTACTACCGGGCATGGTGGCACATCCATTTCAGCGGCTCTGGGCATGGCTGTAACCCGCGATCTTGCCGGCGGGGACCACCACGTGGTGGCTGTCATCGGTGATGGCTGTCTCACCTGTGGCATGACGTACGAAGCACTCAACCACGCCGGGCAATTGGATACGAGGCTTATAGTGGTGCTCAACGACAACGGCATGTCCATTTCGCCGACCGTAGGAGCGCTGGCCAAGCACCTGAATGTACTGCGAGCAACTCGCGGCTACATACAGGCCAAGAAACAGACCCATCGGTTGCTATCCCCCTTGCCCGGAGGGAAGAGGCTGCGGGAGACATTGCGCCGGCTTAAGGCAGGTGCAAAAGCGGTAGTCATGCCCACCGTGATATGGGAGCAGCTTGGCTTCGCTTACCTGGGCCCCATAGATGGTCATAGCATATCCGAACTGGAAACAGCTCTCATTCAAGCCAGGAGCTACTACAAGCCAATCATTGTTCACGTCTTGACTACCAAGGGCAAGGGCTACAAGCCAGCCGAGGACAATCCCTCTCATTTCCATGGTCTTTCCCCTAGGGGCACGGGGGTAGACACGACGCCAACCTATAGTGAGATATTTGCTCAAACAGTCGGTGGACTGTTGAGGGATAATCCCAGGGTGGTAGTGATAAGCGCTGCCATGGTTGAAGGGAACAGCTTGTCTTCTCTAATCAAGGAGTTTCCTCAACGCATCTACGACGTCGGTATTTCTGAGCAGCACGCGGTCACATTAGCCGCCGGTCTAGCTACGCAGGGTCTTATACCCATCGTAGCCATCTATTCCACTTTCTTGCAGCGTGCCTTTGACCAGGTGCTGCACGATGTCTGTCTCCCCGATTTGCCTGTCATTTTCGCCCTTGACCGCAGCGGCATTGTCGGAGAGGATGGCAAAACACATCAAGGGACATTTGATCTATCCTATCTCGGGTTGATGCCCAATATGATTATCTGCGCACCCAAGGACGCCAATGAACTTCAAGACCTGCTCTATACCTCTGTCACTACGAAACATCCCATGGCAATTCGCTATCCTCGGGGACGGGGACAAGGCGCCCCCTTGGCCAGAGAGCTCCGCCAGCTTTCAATAGGCAAAGCTGAAATAATTAGGCACGGTGAAGACATAGCCATAATGGGCATCGGCTCCACCGTAATGCCCTGTCTGGAAGCAGCGGAACATTTGGCTGTTGAGGGCGTTGATGCCACGGTGATTAATGCCCGATTCGCTAAGCCCCTCGACAGGGAGCTTATCTTGGATGCAGCTAGGCAGGTAAAGAAGATGGTCATTGTAGAGGAGAACGTTCTGAGTGGTGGCTTTGGTGCCGCGGTGCTAGAGCTGCTGGAAAAGGCCGCAGCCTCAGATGTCAAAGTGAAGCGGCTGGGCATTCCTGACGAATTCGTAGCCCACGGAAAACAAGATTTGCTTCGCTCTCTATATCATCTCGATGCCCCGGGCATAGCCAGAGAATGTGTTGACTTCCTGACTCGCGTCCAAGCAGAGGCAGAGCGAGAATCCCATACGCCTGTCGCTCAATAAGACAAGCGCCCAGTGACGCATGGTATGCCCTTCTGCCCAATCCGGCACAAGATCCCCCTTGATTAGAGTGGTGCGTCTTCGTGGTCCTGAGCCGTTCGCTTGAGCTCATAGAGCTTGGTGATCGCTTCCAGAGGAGACATGGAATCAACATCGAGCCGGGCAATTTCCTCAGCTAGCAGGGAGCCTTTCGCGAAAAGAGGAATCTGGAGCGATGCTTTGTGACGCGGGACCTTGCTTTTTTGGGAAGGGTGGCTTTCCAACTCGGCCAAGACCTCTTGAGCTCGAACGATTACCGATTTGGGCAGGCCGGCTAGCTGAGCCACGTGGATGCCATAGCTCCTGTCAGTGCCCCCTGGGACAATCTTGTGCAGAAAGATGACCTTATCTCCTTCCTCTGCCACCGCTACGTTGAAGTTCTTCACTCTGGGCAGTATGCCAGCCAGGTCCACTAATTCATGATAGTGGGTAGCAAAGAGAGTCTTCGTTCCGAGATCAGGGTGGTTGTGGATGAACTCGACCACTGCCCAGGCAATGGATAGTCCGTCATAAGTGGAAGTGCCCCGCCCAATTTCATCCAGGATGATAAAGGAGTGGGGGCTAGCATTGTTCAAGATATTCGCCGCTTCGGTCATTTCCACCATGAAAGTGGATTGTCCGGCGGCCAAATCCTCCTGTGCGCCAATACGAGTGAAGATACGGTCAACGATTCCAACGCTTGCAGAATCAGCAGGGACAAAGCTGCCAGTCTGAGCTAGAAGGATGATTAAGGCCACCTGCCGGAGATAGGTGGATTTTCCCGACATGTTGGGGCCGGTGAGTATAACGAACTGACTATCCTTATTGCACAAATAAGCGTCGTTAGGAACAAAATTATCTTTGCCTATGCTTTGTTCCACAATCGGGTGGCGTCCTCCTTTGATGTCAATGGCATCGTCGGTGGTCAGCGTTGGCTTGACATAACTTTGACGCACCGCAATCTCAGCAAGGCTGCAGATGGCGTCAATCTGAGCGATGGCTCTGGCGGTGGTCAGGATCTGCTCACCCACAGCACCTATCTGCTGACAGAGTTGTCGAAAAATGGCAGATTCCAGGTCGGCAATTCTCTCCTGAGCATTGAGAATCAGCGATTCGTATTCCTTAAGCTCAGGGGTGAAGAACCTTTCCGCCTCGGCTAGAGTCTGTTTGCGAATATAGTCTTGGGGGACCAGGTCGAGATTGGCACGGGATACCTCGATATAGTAACCAAATACCCGGTTGTAGCCTACCTTTAAGGATTTGATCCCTGTGCGCTGTTTTTCCCTTTGCTCCAGGCCAGCCAGATATTGCTTAGCTTGCCCTGACTTGTGGCGAATATCATCCAGTTCAGAGGAGAAACCTTCCTTTATCACCCCCCCTTGCTCCAAATCCCCAGGTTCATCGGCAATGGCCCTGGCGATCAGGTCGATAACATCAGGACAAGCCTTGAGTTCGTCACCTAGGCCATTTATGCCGTCTCCGCTTGCCATCGCCGATTTCAAGTCAGGCACCCTCTCCAAACTGGAGCGAAGCGATAGCAGTTCGCGCGGCATGACTCTGCCACTCATCACTCGATTGACGAGCCTCTCCAGGTCAGCAATATCTGCCAAAAGGGAACTGACTTTCTGTCTGGCCAGGCTGTTTCTATGGAACCAGGCAACCATCTCCTGTCGTCGGTTCAATGTGGCGAGGTCCAAAAGGGGATGTCCCAGCCAATTCTTTAGCAACCTGCCACCCATAGCTGTCTTAGTCAGGTCAATTATAGAGAGGAGGGAGTTGCCGGCTTCTCCCCACCTGCCACCTCGAAAAAGCTCCAGATTGCGGATGGTCTGACCGTCAAGGGTCATAAAGGAATCTGTAGAGTAGGTAGCAAGTTTGCCTAGCTGCGGCAAAGTTTCCTTTTGCGTCTCCTTGACATAATGTATTAACGCACCGGCAGCCCTTATGGCTAGAGGTAAGCGGGCGCAGCCATAGCCTTCCAGGCTAGCCACAGCGAACTGCTGCAGTAAGGATTCGCGGG
>JAOUDT010000121.1 GCA_029859145.1 Dehalococcoidia bacterium | reverse complement strand
ACAGGTATTTCGACCGAACAGGCAGTGTTTATCCCGATATGCGGTGTAGGAGGGCTCATATTCTTTGTTTTGGCCCGGCGTATCCTCAACACACGAAGAAGGGAATACAGCTACTCTTTATTGTTAGCAGCGTTCTGCTATGCGTTCATAACATTCTATTGGATATCCAGCCACGAGATTGGAAGGGCGGCTCTGGGCGTCGTATTCCTACCCTATTTCGTCTATTGCTACATTACGTTCCTGGATAGGCGCCATGCCGGTCAAACGTGGATCAATCCATGGCTTATAATCTCGCTTCTGTTCATTTTGGCTAGCGGGCTTAGCTATTATACGTCATCAGTCAGCATAATCGTACTTATGCTAGTTACGCCTATCGTATTGAATATCACTGCAAGGCGAACACGGAGACCTCTGTACAAACCTACCTTGGAGCTTTCTCTCCTTGTGCTGGCAATCTTTCTTTTGGTGTGGTCACCCCTCTTGACTAACAAACTTGCTTACCTGAGTATTGAAAGGCTTTTCCAAAACATCCTGGACTCCGCCAGATTCTTGCTGGGCATGCAACCCGTAGCCGGAGAGATGGCCATAGGGTTTGTGAATATTGACTTGCCCACAACCATACTGCGGATATGGGTTAGCCGGATAATACAGCTGGCTCTAGGGATCTCGCTTGTAGTCGCTCTGTTCGTATACAGGCCAAGGAAAGGTGAGCCCCCTCAAATGGTGTGGTTATTTTCCGTGGCCACACTACTTCTCGCCATCGGCGAATTCTCTTACCTATTCCTCATCCCTATTCTACCCCGTCGCTTCTTGGTAATGTACGGCATAGTAGTGTTAAGCTTCATGGCCATGCAGGCCAGAGTCAAAAACTACAGCTTCAAAAGAATTGCCACTGCCCTGACGGTAGTGGCCATTGTCCTAAGCTCTCTAGGCTCGTTGAGCTACGCCTGGAAATACGGGATGGGGGGAGCAAAACCCTTTGGCTATGATAAGGTGTCGCCTGTGGCACAATTCCTGGTCAGCCACTCGTCGCAGAACACGCCAATAGTGGTCACCGGGGATGCGTCTTACATGGGAGATATATTCTTCGCCGCTTCTTTGGAGCACAAAGTCAACAATGTAATTCCCACGCGTCTATATAGTGACGCCATAGTTCTGCACGATTCGCTGCAGACTGGAGAAACAGACGTCTTGCTGTCTAATTTGAGAAGGAAGGCCATTGACTACCTGTTAATAGTTGACGATGGCACGCCGGTGTGGGGGGATTCAGGCGGACCCATGGTAGCGCTTGGTAACACGGAAGTGTTGGAGACAGTTATGGATGTCACTTATAGGGACGGAAAGTCACGGTTATTCAGGATACGGGCAGTGTCATAGGGAGACAGTTTCCGTAAGGTAAAATGTAGCCGCTTCTAGATGGACGAAAAAAGCTATGGAACAGGTGGGCGGAACGCTAATTGGAGAGTGCCAGGCATCACAATGATGTTTCTGTTGGTAATGATCCGGACCTGATCCTATACGGGGCAAGCAAGAATGAGAAAAATGTTATTCACACCTGCTGAAAACGTCAAATTGGATGAACCTATTTCCTATGCCGAGTATCAAAAGCATATCAACAGGTATATCTTCGCATCAAAGTTCGTCCAAAATAAGGCTGTTTTAGATGTTGCGTGCGGTGCTGGCACCGGGAGCAGATATCTGGTGAACAAAGGTGCCGGGAAGGTTGTTGGAGTGGATATATCTCAAGAGGCCATCAGAGAGGCTAAAACACGGAATGAAAGAGGGAACGAGGCAGAGTTTGTGCTTTCGGACGCTGAGTCATTGCCATTTCCCAGCCATTTCTTCGGTGTCGTGGTTTCTTTCGAGACCATTGAACACCTGAAAGAACCTGAAAGGTTCCTGTTTGAATGTGCGAGGGTCATCAAGAAAGGAGGCATTTTCATCTGCTCCACCCCAAATAAAAGGATTGCCACCCCTCTTTTCAGAAGGCCTTCAAACCCTTTTCATGTAAAGGAATTCTACCCCCAAGAATTTTTTGAGTTGGTAGGCAGATATTTCTCCGATGCTGTTGCCTACGGACAGTGCACGCTCAATTTAAAGGACAAACTAAGGTTGCAGACGATTGGCATAATAGCCCGTATACTTTCCACACTTCCCGGTGGGAACAGGATAAGAGGTGTTCTGCGCACGATTGGGCGACCTATTCTGGAGGAGCCGTATCTCCCGATGTTTGGCCAGGAACTTGATAGAATGCAGGATGAAAGTTATCAAGTCTCCCCTTTCCAAAGCAGCTTGCTCGGAACTCCGGAATGTGTAATCGTGGTAGCCAAAGCAAGGCAGGAATGAGAAGAGGTTGGATGAATTTGCAGGCAAAACAAGGGGAAATGCTGAACCAACGAGGTAGCATAGCGCCCAACAGATGGAAGGGGCCTGAATGCGTTTTGGTTGGCATTGTTCGGAGAAGCTAGAAAGAGATAAGCATGGCCAAAAAGAAGATGCTGGCTATTCCAGGAAATGACATATTTCTCAAAAGAGATATTGAGATACTTAGGAATCATTTCGATATAAGGACAGCGCCTGGCTTCAACCGCAGAAGACCGATAACAACCACGTTCAGAATCCTTAAAGGCACGCTGTGGGCGGACTTGACTTTCTGCCATTTCGCTGGCACTCATGCGTTTTTAGCAGTCTTATTCTCCAAGATATTCGGGAAGAAGTCTCTTGTAATTGTCGGCGGCTACGAGGTAGCCAAGCTGCCTGAAATAGGCTACGGTTCTATGTCACAGCCGATATATGCTCCCATAGTGAGATTCGTGTTGAACCACGCTGACAAGCTTTTTGCCGTTTCTGAATTCAATAAGGAGGAAATCTTAAAATACGCGAAACCGAAAAATGTTAGGGTTGTATACGGGAGCAACATCATTGATTACAATAAGTTCAGACCAAGCGGTGAGAAGGAGGAATTGGTGATAACCACCGGTTTCATAAAACAGCTCACCATTAAACGGAAAGGATTTGAAACCTTTGTAAAGTCGGCTGAATATATGCCGGAGGTTAAGTTCGCATTAATTGGAGATTATCTTGATGATTCTATTGCATATCTTAAGTCAGTTGCGCCACCGAATGTTACATTCACTGGTCCAGCGGGTAGGGATGAAGTGCTCCGGTGGTGTCAAAAAGCAAAGGTATATTGCCAGCTTTCTTATTATGAATCATTTGGCGTTGCTTTAGCAGAAGCGATGGCATGCGGGTGTGTCCCCGTTGTTACCAACAAGGGGGCGCTTCCGGAAGTCGTTGACGATACCGGTTTCTACGTGCCCTATGGTGATGCGGAGGTCACGGCAGAGGCGATCAAAAAGGCATTGAACTCCGACAACGGAAAACAGGCAAGGGAAAGAATTAGACAAATGTTCCCTACGGAAAAGCTGCAAAGAGAATTGGTGAGTGAAGTAGAGGAATTGTTGAAATGACAGGAAACACGGAAAGGATCGCGGAGAGGGCTATTGTAGAAGAGGGAACCCATGCCTCTACGCTATATCAGCATATAGCGCGATATGTCTTCGCGCGACAATTCGTGCGGGGTAAGGCTGTTTTGGATATAGCCTGTGGGACCGGCTACGGAGCAAGCTATCTGCTAAATAAAGGTGCCAAGACGGTGGTTGGGGGCGACAACTCGGAGGAAGCTATAGAATATGCTAGGCTCCACTATCAAAAAGACCGCCTTAGTTTCCTGCGCTGTGACGCCCAGCAAATGCTGTTCCGTGATTGGTCATTCGATGTCATAGTCTCATTTGAAACGATTGAACACCTCAGAAGATACGAGGACTTCCTCGAAGGTTGTAGGCGGGCGCTTAAGGATGACGGCGTATTCATCTGCTCAACACCGAATAGAGATGGAAGGTTCGGCTACGAGAATCCCACTCATTTCAGGGAATTTGCGCCAGAGGAATTCCGTGAGTTGATAGCCACGTATTTCGCACACGTAGACCTTTACGGGCAGGGGTTCTTGAAAAGAAGAGACATGATCAAAGGGGAGTCGATAAGAAGATTGAGCCCTATCATCCGTTTCATCCCACGGCCGGTCAAAGGCTTCCTCAAAAGATTAATTCAGCCTGAGCAATGCCTTTTTACTTCACTAGCAGAGGCATGCCCAAACTTCGCAGGCGGACATGATGAGATTCTTGAGCAAAGATATTTGCCTTTGCCGTTAGCGCAGGGGTCGACTGCCTGCAGAGGCATGATTGCTGTGGCAAGGAAGCAAGATGGATAACTTGAAAGTCTCGGTTATTGTCCCCAGCAGAAACCGACCTGAAATGCTAAAGAGATGCCTGGATAGTATTGTTAAATCCCGATCCAGACATAACTATTATGAGCTTATAGTCGTGGATAACAGCGATGATGAAGCCAAAATCAGGCTCAACCGCCAAATAGCGCAGGAGATGGGTATCCTTTATTGCCACG
>JAOUDT010000120.1 GCA_029859145.1 Dehalococcoidia bacterium | reverse complement strand
CATCGGAGTGATCGCCGCCCTGTTCAAGCCGCTGAGTGCCCTGATCTATGGCCAACCCATCTTCTCCCCCTTCGTGGTCAATCCCGCCTCAGCAATCCTTTTGGAAGCAGTGGCCTTCAGCTTGGTAGTCAGCCTGCTGTTTAAAGGTTTTGAAAGCAGTATCAAGACGCGCGTTGCTGCTGGTATCTCAGCAGGATATCTCAGCATCATCCTTTTCGCCATTCTAGCATCGGCGGTAGGCATGGGTAAGTGGGCATCATGGGGAGTGACCGAGAGGCTCATTTCAGTACTTACCGATGGTACAGGTCTGGCTATTGCAGGTACTTCGCTGCTGCTCCTGGGATACCTGGCGGGTACCAAACTCCGACCCAATTTCTGGCAATTCATGACTGCAAGGCCCAAGGCCTTCTATGGTAGCACCATAGCCATCACGGCTTTTTGCTGGATCGGCGCGGCGGTTGCCTTCGCATCAGGTCTTTAGTGACACTGCCGACGCTGGTCTAGAGTTCACCGGGCTTCACGACGCAAGGCATACCCACGCTGGCTTGATGCTCAAGCAACGCGTTCACTAAAAGGTAGTGCAGGAGGGACTAGGCCATGCTTCCATACAGGTGACTCTCGACACATATTCTCGCGTGACACCCGGCCTCCAAAGAGCTACGGCAGAGAGCTTTGATAAACTGGTATCGTCACAGTATAATGACACGGTTGAGAACAAGGTTTCTCAAAACAATTATTGACAAGAACCGCATTATGTAAAGCGGTGTCCTGACAATTAGCTTCAGGAGAGGTGACCGAGTGGATTATGGTGCCGCTCTCGAAAAGCGGTCTCCGATTATATCGGAGCGTGGGTTCGAATCCCACCCTCTCCGCGGAGAGGTGCTGGAGTGGTCTAACAGGCACGCCTGGAGAGCGTGTGTCGGGGTTTCCTCGACCGTGGGTTCGAATCCCACCCTCTCCGCCAAAAAGAAAGCCGACCATGTTTTATGATGGTACAGGCCAATTCGTTTGACCCCCACAGAATCTTCACTTTGATTCGGGGCGGGCACGGCTCAACCATCCTGCCAAGGAGGTAACCCGCAGCCTAACTGCAGCAGACACAGTGGCTTGAAAAAGACCACGATTTTGTATAGGCTTAGATGTAGGTCTACTGTAGTGGAATAATCGACGATGAAGAACAGTAAGGGAGTGAACAAAGCTGCTGTTCCGGCTGGTCCTGATATAAATGTACCCGATCAGGGCAACAAGACTGAGAAACACTACAACGACCTCGTGGCCTTGAGCCGAGTCTCGGCGGCAATCAGCGGTCTGCAGGACCTAGATACTATCCTCAGAATCGGTTTGGATAATGTCCTCAACATCATGAATGGGACCGTCGGAGGGATAATGCTCCTGGATGAATCGGGCCAGACGCTGTCCTATAGAGTTCATCACGGTCTGTCCGATAAGTATGCTGAAGAAATGCATCTTAAGCTTGGTGAAGGAATTGCAGGAAAGGTAGCTCAAAGTGGCAGGGCAGTGCTACTGGAGGATATTTCATCAGAATCAGATGCCGCCCGGCTTGATTTGATAAGCTCAGAGGGCCTAAGAGCGTTTGTCAGCGTACCCCTCCGAGCGAAAGATATTGTTCTAGGGGTGATGAATGTTGCCAGCCATGTGCCGCATCGTTTCTCCAAAGAAGACGTGCATCTCTTGCACACGATTGGAGACCAACTTGGCATAGCCATAGAGCAAGCGGTGCTGTACGACCGGCTGAGAAAAGCACGGGAAAGATTGCGCAAACTTGCGCGACAGAACCTTGTAGCCGAAGAAGAGGAACGGCGAAGGATCGCCCGTGAGCTACACGATGAGACAAGTCAATCCCTCTCCGGGATAGCACTTCAGTTGGAAGCCCTAATAGAAATCTACACGAAATCCGGTAGTCAAGACCCCCAAATCATTGCCGGATTGAAGAAAGTCCAAGCGCTGACGGTGCAGGTACATAAGGAGGTGAGCAGGGTGATTTCCAATCTTCACCCTACTGTATTGGATACGCTGGGATTAGTCGCTGCTGCTCGCCAGCACGCCAAGAATACTCTTCAACCCTTGAACATTAACGCAACAGTGGAGGTTAAAGGGACTGAGATGCGATTTCCTCCTGATGTAGAAGCTGCGCTTTTCCGCGTTATTCAGGGCTCTGTCGGGAACATTATTAAGCATTCCAAAGCGAAGAATGCCTCCATAGTGCTGGCATATCAACCAGATGAGTTCTCGCTAACCATCCGCGACGATGGTCAAGGATTTGATGTTTCCAGACTCACCGATGTGGAAGCAAGTGGGCGAGGCCGTGGATTATTCAGTATGAGAGAGAGGATAGGCTTCCTTGGGGGCACCAGCGGCGTGGAGTCCGAGATCGGAGCAGGGACCACGATTTGGGCCAAGATTCCGATAGGTCAAGACATTAGATATGACAAAAATAAGAGTACTGATAACTGACGACCATGCCATCGTACGTGATGGTATTTGTGCCTTGCTTGCTCTTACCGGGGACATAGAAGCGGTAGGCGAGGCCACCAACGGCAGGGAGGCGCTCGAGATGGTCAAAAAGCTTGTGCCCGACGTGGTACTCATGGATATCGCCATGCCTCTCATGAACGGACTGGAGGCAACCCGCCGCATACACAAGGAGTTCCCACAGACAAAGGTGATAGTACTGACTCAATACGAAGACAGAGAGTACGTATTACCAGTTATCGAAGCCGGGGCCGGCGGTTTTGTCAGTAAAACAGCAGCATCCTCAGAACTTACTTCTGCTATTCGGTCTGTGTACCGCGGGGATTCCTTCTTATCTCCATCCGTAGCCAGACTCCTGGTCGAAGATTATCGTGAGATGGCCAGAGCAGGAAAGAGCCAGGACACGTCCGAAAAGCTTACCGATCGAGAGAGAGAAATACTGAAACTACTGGCGGAAGGCCATTCTACTCGTGATATCGCACGAATTCTGGTCATCAGTCCCAAAACTGTAGAGAGACATAAGACTAACCTCATGGCAAAGCTCGATATCCACAGCCGCCTTGACTTGTTCAAGTATGCGCTGCGCAAGGGCATCATAACCGTCTGAGACTATTGCCTCTTAGTTTTCACAGCACTGCTGATTTCGCACACCCGACTAAGTGGGAAGCTTCATACCCATAAATGGGTGATTAACTGCAATAAATTGCGGTGATATCTCCATACCATCTGGGGTAAACACCTCTATCCCTTCGGCAGACCAACCATTACACTTTATGGTAGGAGGCAAAATAGACTCCCACAAACATGCAATTGGCAAGGGGGGTGAAAGTATGGAAAGGAACACTAAAATTCTGCTAGTGGACGATGAGCCTGAGTTCGTTGCAGACATGCAAGCTAAATTACTGGCAAAAGGTTGGCAAGTGTTTGCTGTCGGCAACAGACTACAGGCAGAGGAGACAGCGCGTCGCGAAAAACCTGACCTGATAGTTCTGGGCACAATAATGCCACGTGGAGATGCATTTCAGCTGCACCAGTGGTTGAAACAAAGCCCCAATTTCAGAGAGGTGCCTCTCATTGTGGTCGATGCTCCACCAGAAAAGCGTCTGCTCAAGGGCTGGCGTATGGACGAAGGCTTGAAGCTTGAAGCCGAACAATACTTAATCAGGCCGGTCGAGCTAGCTTCAGTGGTGGCCTGGGCCGAGAAATTCCTGGATAAGACGCTGCGAAGGATCAAGGTGCTGGTGGTAGATGACCATGCTGTAGTCAGGGAAGGGGTTTGCGCCCTGCTGAGTCTGCAGAAAGACATGGAAGTAGTAGGCGAGGCTATCGATGGCCGAGATGCCATTGATAAAGTGCAGCGTCTTATGCCAAACGTAGCGGTGATGGATATAGTCATGCCGGTGATGAGCGGACTTGAAGCAACGAAACGAATAACAGCGGAATGTCCGGATACCAAGGTTTTGATTCTAACGCAATATGACGAAGAGGAGAATATGTTTGTTGCCAAGCAGGTAGGGGCTTACGGCTTTATTGCCAAGAACGCTGCCAGTTCCGACCTTTTGACGGGCATAAGGACAGTAGGCGAAGGAAGATACTTTCCTCGGTCTTTTGCCTACGTGTGCGCTAACTGGCCCGAGGGCTCAGGCAGGAACAAGTAGTCTCCCTTGGAAAGCGCTACAGCATCCGCTGTTCTGCATAGGAGGATATTGGTTTGCAGCCGATAACTATTACGCTTGATGGTCGCGAGGTAAGTGGCTACCCCGGGATGACCATTCTCGACCTGGCGAAGGAATCCGGCATAAATATTCCCACACTCTGTCATGCCCCTCAACTCGCCTCGGTCGGGGCTTGCCGCGTCTGTCTGGTAGAAGACGAACGAAATGGTGCCTTACTGGCATCCTGTGTCGCCCCCATAGCGCCCGGAATGGTTATCAACACGCATTCCTCGCGAGTAATCGAGCGCCGCAAAACCGTAATTGA
>JAOUDT010000118.1 GCA_029859145.1 Dehalococcoidia bacterium | reverse complement strand
CCCTGCCTCCCCGCTCTTCCTCGAAGCTGATTATCTATGCGCCTGGCTTCGTGGTGCTCGGTGCCCACAATGTGAAGCCCGCCCAGCTCCACCACCTTGTTATGCTCTCCTTGCCACTCTGATTGGTCACGCCCTTCAGGATTGCCACCAAGTATAATATCCACACCCCGTCCGGCCATATTCGTGGCTACAGTTACTGCCCCGGTACGGCCGGCTTGAGCGATGATGGCTGCTTCCTTCTCATGATTCTTGGCATTCAATACCTGATGGGGAATGCCATTCCTCTTCAGGAGGTCCGATAAATACTCCGATTTCTCAATAGAAGTCGTGCCAATAAGGACCGGTCTTTTCTGGTCATTTGATTGCTTGATTTCCCTGGCTACCGCAGCAAATTTAGTTTTCTCGTCTCTGTAAATCTGGTCAGGATATTCGGTCCGAATCAAGGGCCTATTAGTAGGAATGACAACCACCTCCAGCTTATAGATCTTATGGAACTCCTCAGCTTCCGTGACTGCAGTACCGGTCATCCCCGCTAGTTTCTGATACATGCGGAAGTAGTTCTGGAAGGTAATGGTAGCCATGGTAACTGATTCTCGCTGAATCTTTACCCTCTCTTTGGCCTCGATGGCTTGATGCAATCCTTCAGAATATCTCCTGCCGAACATCAATCTGCCGGTGAATTCATCCACGATGATGACCTGCCCATCCTTGACCACATAGTCCTTGTCCCTCTTGAACAGTGCATGAGCTTTGAGCGCACTTTCCATATATTGAGTGAGAAAGTAGTTGGAGGGGTCATAAAGGTCAGGTGCTTTGAGCAAGCCTTCATGCTTCAGCATCTTCTCCATCTTGGTCATGCCCGTCTCGGTAAGGTGGACTGAGCGTGTTCGCTCATCAATGGTATAGTCTGCATCTTTGCCGAGGCGAGAGACTAACTGGGCGAAGGCGTAATATTTCTGAGTTGCCTCCTCGGCAGCGCCGCTGATGATCAACGGTGTACGGGCCTCGTCGATAAGTATGTTATCAACCTCGTCCACGATGGCATAGGTCAAGGGACGCTGGACACATTGGGACAGGTCCCAGACCATATTATCTCGGAGGTAATCGAAACCAAACTCATTATTGGTGCCATAGGTTATATCTGCCTCATAGGCCTGGCGGCGCGCTATCGGGCGGAGGAATTTCCACTTCTGGTCTTCCGACTCATAACTGGGGTCATAGATATAGGAAGGGGCAGGTTGACCGCTGGCCTGCTGGGCATTAATGCAGGCCACGCTTACGCCCAAGGCGTGATAAATGGGACCCATCCAGTGGCAATCTCGCTTGGCCAGATAATCATTCACGGTAACCAGATGGCAGCCCTGCCCGGTTAGGGCATTGAGGTAGAGAGGCAGGGTAGCTACCAGAGTCTTCCCTTCCCCAGTTTTCATTTCAGCTATCTTCCCCTGGTGAAGGACGATGCCCCCTATTAGCTGAACATCGAAATGCCTTTGCTTTATTGTTCGCTTGGCTGCTTCTCTGACAGCGGCGTAAGCCTCCGGCAGAATCTCGTCCGGATTCTCGCCATCATTCAGCCGAGCCTTAAACTCATCGGTTTTGGCCCGAAGCTCGGCGTCGGTGAGCTTTTCGAAGTCAGGCTCGTGCGAGTTTATATCACCAACCAGAGGCTGAAGTCGCTTCAGCTCTTTCTCATTGGAATCAATTAGACTGCTAAGCCACTTAACCATTTTTCGGCTACCACCCCCCAGTTTTCAGCCAATTGCTGACTACTCTACTATCCCTCGAACATCGCCCCTACCGACAAGCCGGTGTGAATGCGATGAATGGCTTCGCCAATAAGCGAGGCTATGGGCAAAACCGTAATCTTGTTCAGCTTCTTATCGTCATTGACTGGTATGGTATCGGCAACCACTACCTCTTTCACCGGACTGGCGGCTATTCTCTTGATAGCAGGACCGGAGAAAACGGGGTGAGTGCAGCAGGCATAAACCTTGGTAACACCCCGCTTTAAGAGAGCATTGACCACCCCGACCAGCGAACCAGCCGTGTCGATTTCATCGTCAACCGTCAGGGCATGCATTCCTTCAACGTCGCCGATTACGTTGAGGGTTTCGCTGGCGTCGACATTTCCCACGCGCCTCTTTTCCATAATAGCCAGGGGCGCTCCCAGCTTGGCAGCGACATCACGGGCCACCTTGGAGATACCAATATCAGTGGCAACCACTACCAGGTTCTTCAGAGCTTTTTCCCTGAAATACTGAGCCAGCATGGGCCGAGCCGTGAGCTCATCTACAGGTATGGTGAAGAATCCTTGAATCTGAGGGGCGTGGAGGTCCACGGTAAGCAGTCTATTAGCTCCAGCCGTAGTAATCAAGTCGGCAATCAACCGAGCCGTGATAGGAACCCTGGGCTGGTCTTTTTTGTCAGTGCGGCTATAGCCGTAATAGGGGACGACAGCGGTAATTCGCCCCGCTGAAGCTCGCCTGAAGGCATCGAGCATGATGAGCAACTCAACCAGGCTTTTGTTGACTGGAGAGCAAATAGGCTGAACAATAAAGACGTCTCGTTCCCGGACATTCTCAAGGATCCGCACAAAGATATTCTCATTGCTAAACTCGAAGACCTCGGCCTCCCCCAGGGGTATGTCCAGGTAGTCACACACAGCCTTGGCCAAGGCAGGGTGAGCAGTGCCGCTGAATACTTTTAGTTCATCCATCATTACCTCTCAGCCATCCAGTATCCCATGCAAAATTCTGTTCTTCAGAGATAGTTATGGAGATACTGAATTATAGCATGAAATCACCGCTGTTTCTTCTCTTGCCCCAGACCTTTGTCATAAGGTTTCAGAGTGCCGAATCCAAACCGTCGCAGGTATGAAGACACATTGAAGAGAACTTCAATGCTCTTCAGTGCTCGATCTTGCTTCTCCCAATTGGAAATAGACAAGAGTCACAGCTATGACCGTTAACGGATCGACTATCATGCGGCTGAGATACACTCCTGCTACTGGTATGCGGCCGATAATTGTTGCCATTACTCCAAATACTAACAGAATTGCCAAGAGCTTCCACCAATTGCCTTTCACCAGTTTCCAGCTTGTCTTCAGGCCGAAGTTCCTTTCAAGGACGCATGCCGGTGCATAAAGGCGTAGCCTTGTCGCGAAGTAAAGAACGACTATGGCTACAAAGCCCATTGCCACCCGCAAAACAATGCTGGAAGGGCTCATATCCTCGCCCGGCGAAGCCATTCCCACGAACATGTATGGAGTGACCGCTATAGTGATGCCGACAATTATTAGGACATAAAACGCCAACCCTGCCAGGGCTGGGACCAACAGCCTGGGGACCCTCTCGAGTCCTCTTGACAGGGCTTCTTGTAGCCCCATCTTGCTTCCTTTCTCAAGTTCGGTCACTTTGAGGATAGCTCCAGCCGATGCCCATACCCCTAGAAAGAAGCCGATGACAAAATAGAGGACCAGAAGAAGGATAGAACGCGTTGAAGCAGGCTCCGGAGGGCCCACAATGATGAAAATCATTAGACCGTTGGAAATCATTCTTTCAACGGGAAACAGTGCGGGAAGAATGAAAAGTAGCAAAAGAGCAGGGTCCTTTCTGACAAGGAGAAAAGATCTCTCTATTGTGTGGATTATGTTCAACCCAGACACTGCCCGGACCTCAAACCTATCACCTTAACGTAGTAAAAGAAGCTCGACGAAAGTCAATAGCACAAAGCTAAACGCGTCCCATTTGAAGTATTTCCACGCCAACGTACCTGTTCAGTCTTGTGTCCCCTTGCCACGAGCGACCAGCGCCCCTAGGCAAACAAGAGATGCCTCATGGCAGCCCAGGAATAGGAAACCGTTGGCACATCTCCCGCACTTCCTGGCTGACTTGCTTCTGTGCCTTCCTATCTCCCGAAGGAGAAAGCACTTTGGCAATGAACGAAGCAATGCGCTTCATTTCTTCTGCGCCAAAACCCCTCGTAGTCACTGCCGGCGTACCCATCCTGATACCGCTTGTAATCGCTGGAGGCTTGGGGTCAAAAGGAATGGTATTCCTATTTACCGAGATACCTGCGCTCCACAAAGCCTGTTCAGCATCCTTCCCGCTTATACCTTGGGCAGAAAGGTCAACAAGGACAATGTGGTTGTCTGTACCACCGGAAACAACACGCATCCCGTATCTCTGGAGTTCGGAAGCCAAAACCTGGGCATTTCTCAGCACTGACTTCTGGTAATCAACGAACTCGGGCTGCATAGCTTCAAAGAAGCACACGGCCTTGGCAGCGATGATGTGCATGAAGGGACCACCCTGCATCCCGGGAAAAACTGCAGCGTCGATAGCTGAAGCCCTCTCCTGATCACACAAAATAAAGCCACCCCGTGGACCACGCAGCGTCTTCTGCGTGGTAGAAGTGGTAACATGGGCATAGGGCACAGGGGAGGGATGGAGTCCAGTGGCCACGATCCCAGCTATGTGAGCCATATCAGCCAATAGTCTGGCACCGGCCTTATCAGCTATGCGGCGAAGCCTCTCAAAATCAATAATGCGAGCGTAACTACTGG
>JAOUDT010000117.1 GCA_029859145.1 Dehalococcoidia bacterium | reverse complement strand
CCCAGACCGCCTTGATATATGAGGTCGACAATCAGCTTCAGCTCGTGGCAAACCTCGAAATAGGCGATCTCAGGTTGATAGCCCGCCTCTA
Source organism: Dehalococcoidia bacterium (assembly GCA_029859145.1). Lineage (GTDB taxonomy): Bacteria > Chloroflexota > Dehalococcoidia > GIF9 > AB-539-J10 > RBG-13-51-36. The sequence continues at coordinate 4,474 of JAOUDT010000117.1, read as the reverse complement.
TCAACGTCTCGAAGCCAGCTTTTATCAGAGAAGAAACTCCCCCGCAAAGAACCGTCTGTTCACCAAACAGGTCTGTCTCGGTCTCTTCAGCAAAAGTCGTTTCCAGGACCCCAGCTCTAGCACAACCGATCCCCTTGGCATAGGCGAGTGCTGTCTCTTTTGCTTTTCCCGAGGCATCCTGGTGGATAGCCACCAACGCCGGGGGGCCCAAACCCTCGGTATAAAGTCTTCGGAGCATGTGTCCCGGACATTTAGGCGCTATCATGCTGACATCGACCTCAGCTGGAGGCACAATTTGAGAAAAGTGGATACTGAAACCGTGAGCGAACATGAGTGTCTTGCCCTCAGCCATTTCCTTCTCAATTGACTCCCGATAAATTCTAGGCTGCACTGTGTCTGGTGCCAGCAAAACGACTATATTCGCCTTCTTGGCTACCTCCGCGGCGGTGGCCACTTCGAAACCAGCTTTCTTCGCTGCTTTCCAGGCTTGAGTGCCTGGTAATTCGGCAACGACGACCCGACAGCCGCTATCTCTTAGGTTCTGCGCTTGGGCATGTCCCTGACTCCCAAAACCAATAATGCCCACTGTCTTTCTTTTGAGCAAATTCAGGTTAGCATCCTTGTCGTAATAAATTCTAGCCATAATTCCTCCTTGTCAACCTTCAGTTTTCACTTATCAACAATCAAGAACGGCCTCCGCGAGTTAAGGCTATCCTGCCCGTTCTTGAAACTTCCTTGATACCAAAATCACGAAGAAGCCCGAGAAGAGAATTCACTTTGTTTTCGTCACCAGTCACCTCCACTGTCACTGAACCCGGAGCAACGTCAACTATGCTAGCCCGGAAAATACTGACGATTTGCATAATCTCGCTTCTTGTCGAGGCAGTCGCCTTCACTTTAATGAGAGCTAACTCTCTCGTCACCATGTCTCCTTCGGTTATATCAGAGACCTTAACCACATTGATCAGCTTTTCCAACTGTTTTCTTACCTGCTCTACCTGAGCAGCATCGCCAATGGCAACGATAGTCATGCGAGATAAGCCGGGATGTTCGCTGCCACCTACAGCAAGACTCTCAATATTAAAGGCGCGCCGTCGGAATAGACTAGCTACTCGGTTAAGCACCCCTGGCTTATCTTCCACCAAGGCTACCAAAGTATGTTTCGTATCAGTCACTTTACCCTCCCATAGACAGATCCCATGCAATCTCTGAATTCAGAAAGCTGTTCCTTTGGCTACTAGAATTCTGTAATTGATATGCCAGACTTTTCTTCCCACGCTCCTGTTCTCGATGGCTCAAAAAACCTAGTCAGGCATTCCCCCGGTGGCACTATGGGAAAGATGTTTTCTTCGGGCTCGACGAAAAAGTCAATGAGAAAAGCCCCAGGGCACTCCATGGCCTTGTTTATGGCTGGGATGACTTCCTCTCTGCGCTTCACTCTGATACCAGGAATCTGATACGCTTCGGCAATCTTGACAAAATCGGGATTCCAGAGTTTCGTGTCAACGTAGCGCCGTCCGTAGAACAGCTCTTGCCACTGTCTTACCATGCCCAAATACCCGTTGTTCATGACAGCTATTTTTACAGCAATGTTTTCCTGTGTTATGGTAGCTAACTCCTGGATGGTCATCTGAAAGCCGCCATCGCCAGCAACGCACCACACCACCTCCTCGGGGCGACCGATTTTAGCTCCCATGGCCGCAGGCAGCTCAAATCCCATAGGCCCTAGGCCCCCCGCAGAGATAAACCTGTCTGGCTTGGTAAAAGTGAAATATCGTGCCGCAAACATTTGGTTCTGGCCCACCCCGGTAACTATCAAGGCATCACCCTGCGTGGCTTCGTAAATCTGGCGAATAACATATTGAGGCAATAGCTCATCGCTTTGCCTGATATTCTGGGACGGATATTCAGATCTCCACTGTTCTATTTGGGACAGCCAACCCACGTGCTCCTTTTTCCCGATCTCTTCGTTCAGGGCTGTGAGCACGCTCTTTATGTCTCCAACTACAGGAATATCTACTGGGACATTCTTTCCAATTTCTGCAGGGTCAATATCGATGTGGATGACGCGAGCATTGGGGGCAAACTCCCTGGTATTTGCTGTAGCCCGATCATCAAATCTCATGCCAACAGCGATGAGAAGGTCGGCGTTTTGCACTGCCATATTGGCGCAACCCGTCCCGTGCATCCCCATCATGCCCAGATCAAGGATGTGATCTCCTGGGAAGCAACTCAGACCAAGCATGGTGTGAGTCACTGGTAATTGTGCCTTCTCAACAAATTCCTTAAACTCGTCATAAGCTTGGGAAACAACTATCCCCCTGCCAGCAAGGACAACAGGCTGCTCAGCTTCATTGATAAGCGCTGCTGCCTTCTTAATCTGAGCTGGATGCCCACGAGATATGACCTTATAGCCCGGCAGATCAAGCTTATCGGGATAAATGAACTCTGTCTGCTCCTGCTGGACATCTCGCGGTATGTCGATAAGCACAGGTCCCGGCCTTCCCGTCTGGGCAATGTGAAAGGCTTCTTTGACCGTTCCCGCCAGTTCAGCGACGTCGGTAACAAGGTAGTTGTGTTTGGTGATTGGAATAGTTATGCCTGTTATGTCCGTCTCCTGGAAGGCATCCTTGCCAATAACAGGTCTAGCTACCTGGCCAGTTATAGCTACCATGGGTGCGGAATCCATATAAGCGCAGGCGATGCCAGTAACCAGGTTGGTCGCTCCCGGCCCCGAAGTGGCTATACACACACCCGCTTTATGAGTAGCTCGCGCATAGCCGTCGGCGGCATGAGCCGCTCCTTGCTCGTGGCGAACCAATATGTGTCGCAGTTTAGGATACTGGGGAAAAGTATCATATATCGGTAAGACACAACCACCAAGAATGCCGAAAATAACCTCCACCCGTTCCTTAATCAAACTCTCGCAGAGAATCTGAGCACCAGTCTTCTTCATGATTGATCTCTACTCCGTAAACACCGCGCCAGTGCTGGCCGAGCTTACCCTATCACTATACCTGCTGAGATAGCCACTTTTGATCCTGGTCTTAAATGCGGGCAATGAAGCCAGCCGTTGTCTTAGCTCTTTTCGACCTAATTCTACCTCCAATTTGTGGCCAGGTATATTTATGTTAATAATATCGCCATTCCTCAAGGCAGCGATAGGACCTCTCTCAGCTGCCTCGGGAGAGATATGACCGATGGCTGCTCCTCGCGTGCCTCCGGAAAAGCGTCCATCTGTAATCAGAGCTACGCTACTATCCATACCCATGCCACTGAGCAGGGATGTAGCTGCCAACATCTCCCGCATTCCTGGCCCTCCTCTGGGGCCTTCATAGCGGATTACGACTACGTCGCCTGGCCTAAATTTCCCTTTTATTATTGCGGCCATAGCATCCTCTTCACTGTCGAAAACCCTCGCCGAACCACGATGAATTAACATCTCAGCAGCCACTGCAGCGCTTTTCACCACGGCGCCATCGGGCGCCAAGTTACCAAATAATATGCTGATACCCCCGGTAGAGGCGTACGGATGCGACAGGCGGCGGATTACCTTTCTGTTCCTGACTCTGGCCTTCCTAACGCCGTCACCCAATGGCTTGCCCAAGATCGTGTTCGCTTTGAGCTTCAGCAATCCCGACAGCTCGTGCATTATCGCCGGAACGCCACCGGCTAGGTCCAAGTCCTCAATATGATAATCGCCAGCCGGGCTCAATTTGCAGATATGAGGAACGGAGTCACTAATCTCATTTATCAAAGACAAAGGGAAATCTATCCCAGCCTCATTCGCTATGGCGGTGAGATGCAGAACTGAATTCGTGCTGCCACCCATAGCCATGTCCACGGCAAAGGCATTGTAGATGGAATCCCGCGTGATAACATCTCTTGGCCGAATATCTCCGGCTAAAGCTTCCATGATTTGCTGCCCGGCTTCATACGCTAGCTGCCTACGCCGTGTTTCTACTGCCGGTATTGTGCCGTTACCGGGCAAAGCCATCCCCAAAGCTTCGCAAAGACAATTCATGGTATTGGCAGTGAACATGCCGGCACAGCTCCCGCAACCAGGGCAGGCGACCATCTCCAGCTCCTGCAACTCAGCCTCGGTCATTTTGCCCCTGAGTACTTCCCCTATAGCTTGAGCGACGGTAATAATGTCAACAGCCCTGGCAGCGTTTCTGCGGAGAAATTTCCCGGCCAGCATGGGTCCACCACTCACAAAGACCGAGGGCAGATTGAGCCTGACCGCAGCCATCAACATCCCTGGCACGACCTTGTCGCAATTGGGAATGAAAACCAGGCCGTCAAAAGCATGAGCCTGAGCCACGATTTCCACCGAGTCAGCAATAAGTTCTCGGCTGGGCAAGCTATATTTCATTCCCTGGTGGTTCATGGCAATACCATCGCAAACAGCTATGGTATTGACCTCGAAAGGCACTCCACCCCGGCTGCGAATGCCTTCTTTCACGGCCTTCGC
>JAOUDT010000116.1 GCA_029859145.1 Dehalococcoidia bacterium | reverse complement strand
AGCAGATTGAGCCTCTCAGTGTCAGCGTCTAGAAACAGAAAGAAATCATGCCCCAGAAGCTCCATCTGGCCGATGGCTTCATCCACGGCCATGGGTTTGACCAAGAAGTGTTTAGTCTTGACCACTCTCCTAGGAGCCTCGATTTCCTCCTCCTCGATCGCCGCTCCCTTACGGGCAAAAGAAACGCCTCTGCTCTTTCTATCATATAGCTTGCCCTTGTATCGCTCGATTCGCTTGGATAGCACATCCACTACTTTGTCAATGGCCGCCCGCACATCCTTAGATTTTTCCTGAGCCCTGATTAAGACACCCTTGCTGTCAAGAGTAACCTGGACAGTGAATCGCTGCTGAGGCAGCTTGGTACCTTCCCGGGAAATCTCCACCTTCCCTTCGGTTAGAGTAGGCAAGTAGCGGCCCAGTTTGCCAACCTTCTTCTCCACGTATGCCTCTATTGTTTCAGAGACCTCCACATTATTCTTGCCGATAACCTGTAGCTTCATTTCTCCTCCTTCAGTTACGAATCTCCCTTGCCAACGTCAAGCCCCAAACTGACCTAGTGTTCTTGTCCTTGAGAGCCGCCGCACAGGACTCCAACGTGGCACCTGAGGTACACACATCATCTATCAGAATAATCCGTTCGCCTTTGACCCTTTCATCACGACAGACGAAGGCATCAGCAACATTCCTGCGGCGCTCTTCCGCATCAACCGCCCTCACCTGAGGTTGCGCCTGCTTGATCCGAATGAGACAATCCTCAATCACCGGCAAACCAATGCGCTTGCTCAATTCTTTGGCGATAAGGTCGGACTGGTTATAACCCCTCTCTCTCAACCGCCGGGCATGAAGAGGGACAGCAACCAGAGCATCGCCAGGCAAGGGATTTTCCTTCAGATAATCAGCCAACAATTCAGCCAGACAGGGTGAGATTGCCTTCAAGTTTCGATACTTCAGCTCATGAACGGCTTTCCGTATTACCTCGTCGAACCTGAATGGAGAACGGATGCCGTCAATCTCAGTTGGTCTTTGCCAGCAACTTGGACACACGATGCCGCTAGCCTGAGGTCTCCCGCAGCGCGGGCAAAACGGAGGCATTAGTCTCGGCAGCTTCCCCAGACAATTGGGGCAGAGAAATCCCCCTGCTTTCCCACAGCCAATGCACCGGCGCGGGAAAAAAGAGTCAACCGCCAGCTCAACTAATCTACCTGAACGAAGCAAATCCTCTATTACGGAGTATATTCTCGACGTGTGCGGGTATGAAGCTCTCCACTAAGAACAGGCTCATTGAGGTATATTTCGCCGTTCCTGATTTTCACATTGTATCCACAATCAGGACGGGTGCACACCCAAGCCTTGTAGTGAATCGGTGCCCCCTGACTACCGAAGTCAGACAGAGGCACCAAATCCCCCTTTCCGCATTTCTGACACTTTGGGAATGAACCGGTTTCCAAGTTCCACCTCCACATTAAGTTATTTCTTGGTCAAAACCACTAAGTATATACTATCAAAAATTGGTTTGCAAGGCGACTTTCAGGGGCAAGCCAAATCTTCTTACGTTTTCCTTGGCCCTTCCTGAAGGTCCAGCCCGACAACCGACAGACAGGTATAGATAGCCCCGGCTGGCGTTAGCTGGCTCCGCATTAATCTGACACCCTCGACTTTGACAGGATATTTATCTTCAAAAACGGTAGAGCCAACAAGTTCGCCGAAGCTCGTTCTTTCTGACGGTGATGCTCCCTCTCTGATGCGGGCCAGAGTCAAATGCGGCACAAAGGGGCGTTCCTCCTTGGCAAATCCCATAGCAGCAAGCGCGGAGTCAATGTTTTTCTGTAACTCAGACAGCTTGTCAAGCTCCCCGCTGACGCCGACCCAGAAGACCCGGGCCTGCTTTAGACTGGGGAAGGCCCCCAAGCCTGAAATCTCCAAAAGGAAGGGGGGAATCCCCTGCGTCGCTTTCTTCATAGCTTCAGCTATCTCTGTTGCCCGCTTAGAATGAATATTGCCAAGAAACTTCAAGGTCAGGTGAATCCCTCCGGGATCCACCCATTTGACGAACCTGTGTTCGTCCCTCTCCAATTCTTTTCTCAGCCCGGCTAATCCCTTCTTGGCCTCCTCAGACAGTTCAATAGCAATAAACGAACGAATTTGCTCGGGACTACGCGACACTTCTGCTCCTTTGTCTGCTTTCACCTCGACCTCAATCCTCTGCCCTTAAGGCGGCAACGTCACGCCATACGGCCGGTACCCGTTTCGTATTTGAAGGAGGTGCGATGTCTTTCTTCTACTTCGCCTTCTTCTTGTCCTTTTTGGGCTTCTTGATGTTCTTTCTTCCCTTGGTCCCCATTTCTTTGCCTCCTTTGTTGTCTAGGTATTCCCGCTATCTTACTGTTTTGCTCCTTTATCCCAGTATAGCAGTCTTCGGGCATTAGTACCCAGGATTTTAGCTTTGTCTTGCGCAGGAAGCTGCGCAGATTGGACCTGGGCAATCACGCGGTTCTGGTGCATCAGAGGATAGTCAGTGCCAAAAAGGATTTTATCACTGCCGATGATGCGACTCACCTGCTCGAAAATCTCGGGTTTGTACAGGAAAACGGTAGCTGCGCTATCAAAGAAGACGTTGGCTAGGGCCTTGGCTACTTCGGGCATCAGGGCATAGAAGGGCAAGCCGCCACCCCAGTGAGCACAAACAACCTTCAGATTCGGGAAAGCCGTGATGAAGGAGTAAAGAATGTCCGTGGTTATCCTACCCTTGCCGAAGTACTCATGCCCCACCGGTTCAGAAGAGTGGGTCAAAAGAATCAGGTCGTGCTTTAGCACGGCATCAACGACAGGCCCCATTGTGGTTTTATCAGCAAGGTCGAAGCCCTGTACGTCCGACCTCAGTTCCCCAATTCCTTTGGCCCCGGCTTTGGCGCACCGCTCTATTTCGGCTATGGCAGCCTCCCCGGCACTGGGTTGAATCGCGCAGAAGCCGACCAGCCTTTTGGGGTAGCGTGATATCGAATCTAGAATGTAATCATTCGTCCTCACACAGAGTTCATGGCTGACCCAGCCGGCGTTAAGAACGACCGACAGATCAATGCCTGCTTCATCCATGCTGGCAACAAGCTCTTCTGCGGTGGCTATTTTGGCTTTCGGCTGAGAATAAAGGAGGGCAAAGCAAGGATCGGATTTGACATATTCATCACGTCTTTCCCTCAGCCAGGGGGGAAATATGTGCGTATGGAAATCCACGATCACAGACGACATTATACCTCTTTTTAGTCTTGATGATGCCGGGTGATATAATGCGAACCAACATTTCGGAAAACTAGACTACAACCCCGGAGGAACAAGAGATGCTAAACATCGGCGCCATCAAAAAAGATATCCTCTATGATGTCATGCTCCAGCAAATGTATAGCCTTAATTACGTGTGGCTGAGGTACGAAGGTTTTATACAACAGAAAGCCCCTGAATTGTACGGGAACGAAGAATACTATCATCTTTACGAAGAATACGGCTCGGAAGAAGCCCGGCGGTTGGTCAAAGCTTTGGGTCTTCCCGGAGAGGAAATCGAGGACCTGGCCAGGTTTTTGAAATACTCTCACTGGGCTATTTTTGAGAATATCGAAGTAGCGGAAGTGACCGCAAACAGTTTCAGAATGCGCACACTGGATTGCTCGGCGCAACGTGCCGCGAAGAAATGGGGCCTGGAGTATTACGATTGCGGAACGGGGGGCCTGCGGATTCGCAATGGTTTCTTCAAGGGAATTAACGCCAGGGCAAAAGTGGAGAGGATTTTCACCCCGCCCGAAGCCACGCCTGAAGGCAGACCTGCCATCGCCTCCTGCGAGTGGCTGATTTCATTGGAGTGAGATAGCTCACGGTGGAGAAAAATAGGACTGGCTACTTTTCTGCAAAAACTATTGACAACGTCTTTAATAGGAACTTAACATTTGTCTGATACAATTGTAACAATCATATCGTCGGTAGTACAAGGAGGGAAAATGAAACACAAATCAATCTCAGTCGTTTTGACCGCAATCCTGCTATTTATGATCTTAGGCAACAGCGTTGGTTGCGGTGGCGGTGGCGGCGGCACACAATATACACTGACCATCACCAGCACAGCAGGCGGTGATGTCACCACGCCTGCAGAAGGCGCGTATAACTACGCCTCAGGTGCGGTAGTCAACCTGACCGCGACTCCAGATGGTGGCTACCGGTTTGTCGACTGGACGGCGACGGCAGGGTCATTCGTTAATGCAACTGCCGCACAAACCACGTTCACCATGCCGGCGCAAGACGTGACGGTCACCGCTCATTTTGCGCTTGGGACTCTCATAGAAAATGTTCCCGACACAAACCAGCCACCCACTACAGACCTAAACACCACCATTCTCACTAATTACTGTGCCCCGATGGCGATGGTCAATGTCCTGGAGTACTGGGACAATGTGATGAACCACGCCAATGCTCAGAATGTGACTGCCGGCCTCATACCTGAGACGGCGGCGGAGTACCTCGGCTACTTCATGGATACCAATAATAGCGGCAGCCCGGACCGAAACAACAACCCCGGTATGCCAGGAACCCACAATTCGGACATAGCGCCCGGAACGTGGGATTTTGTCCGCTGGGATGCCACC